>CAUYTY010000229.1 GCA_963575655.1 Gammaproteobacteria bacterium
TCCCCGTTTACGGGGAGGGCTGGGGAGGGGGCAAGTAGGTGGCAACTTGGGTTATGTAACTCAAGTTGCCACCTACCTGAGATAACATAAGCTTATGTAGGTTGGGCTGACGTAAGGAAACCCAACCTACATAATTGATGCCATCCTGGATGGGTTGTAATTTGCGTTATCCTTAATCATCTTATCCGAAAAAACTGAGGCTGGCGATTCAGATCATCAATAGTATGGCGGCCACCTGGCGTTTTTCGGAAATCAGCAGATTATAGGTACGACAGGCCGCGCCGGTATTCATGACCTCGACGCCGATGCTGCGGCTTTCCAGAGGAGAAAATAAGGCACGCGGAGGGAAGCGTAACTGCCCACCGGTTCCGAGGAGCACCACATCTAAAGGATACTGCGCTAAATCTTCGAAGTGAGTGGTGGTGAAATCTTCAATCTGTTGAGGGGACCAATCGGTAATCAGTACCTCGGGCATTACTACCAATGTAGAGGTGTAGCGCTGATGATTAACTACCACCTGGCTTGGACCGTAGGATCGAATGACATACGCCGCAGCAAGAGTATCCAGGGTAAACTTCACAGGAGTCGTATCCTTTTAGGAAGTCGGAAGAGAATCGTTCAATAGACATTATTTAAACTTTTCCCAAAACTCGTCAATCTGTAGATTGAATCGACGAAGTCAATCTGGGTTTTGAGTGGATATTCGGATAATGTCTACTACTAACCTGCGCGTTGGTTAGGGGACAAGCAAGTAAAAATAATCTATTATTAGTCCAACCAAAAAATAAGACATGAAATTGCTAAAATTATGAAAAATTCTGATGGACGTTCTCTCGATCACTCTACCCTTGAGTATATAAGGCTTCAAGCAGTAAAAGCTGTACGTAAAGGAATGTCTCCTAGGGAGGTGGGCGAGATTTTCGGTATGCACCGATCGAAGGTGTACGAATGGGTGAAGAAGGCAAAAGAGATGGGTCTAGCTACGTTAAATGCGAAACCTGTCCCTGGAAGAAAATCCTTCATCAATGAACAGCAAGAAGGAATACTCGTATTCTGGCTGTGCGCATTTACCCCATTGGATTTTGAATTCTCGACAGTCTTATGGACAACTGAAATGATAAAGACATTAATAGAGAGGAAATTTTCTATTTACATGAGTCGTTCCGCGGTGGGCCGTTTTTTGCGCCGCATTAATTTAACTCCACAACGGCCAGTATATCGTGCGATAGAGAGGGACCAATTTTCAGTAGATAATTGGATTAACAAAGAGTTTCCTAGAATCAAAGAGTTGGCAAGTAATGAGGGTGCTATAATCTATTTTCTTGATGAGGCTGGGGCGCGCACCGATTATCACGCGGGTACAACTTGGGGGCTAGAAGGTTTAACTCCCATAATTCCCTCCACTGGTGGACGTTATCGCATAAATATGATCGCTGCGATAACTTCTGAAGGAAAGATGCATTTCCAAATAGGTCCCTCATCGCTCAATGGTGGTGCGTTTGTTGAATATCTAAAAATTTTGGCTCAAGAGAATTCATGCCCCATCTATATTGTAACAGACGGGTATTCTGCCCATCATGCAAAAGTAGTTAAGGAATATCTGGAGACGACAAATGGAAAGGTTAAAATATTCTTTCTTCCCACCTATTCTCCACACCTTAATCCTGTCGAGCTAGTATGGAGCAATATTAAGACACAAGGAATTGCGCGTCACCTTATTCGTAATGTGGAGGAGTTAAAAAATAAAGCTACTCAACTTTTAGAGGATTTAAAAAAATCGCCAGAGAAAGTCAGAGAACTTTTTAAAGAAGAATCCGTCCAATATGCTATTTAGCTGGAGTCCCCTAACCAACGCGCAGGTTAGTATATATAACCAATCAGTTATAACGTAATCGAGCTGAACCAGTGCCGCGTTTGATTTTCAATACCTTCACCTGGTTCGTTGGGTAGGTCGCGAGCGCAGGGTTTGTTCGGTGACGTGTCGGGCCAGGTCTTCGATGCTGCGTCGATTTACTGTGCTGCAAGTGGGGGCGGTGGTGTAGAGGAGGCTTACCTTGTGGTCCAGTGGAGTTGCGCCCCAGGCTACGACGTGGTCCGCCCAAGAGATATCGGTTGCGGCCTTTTGGCGGGTACGTGCCACCGTGCCATCGATGAGGCGCAGGTCGAGTCGATTACCCACTTCATCGCGGAGGCGGCCGCGGGCGGCCGGAGAGCCACCCACGACACATAACCGGCGCCAGCCAACCGCCAGGCAGGCCTCGACCATCCCATCCACCGCCAGGTGTGTGGCGGAACCGTGACAAATGTCGCAATGTTCCGGGGTTGTTGCGGAGATAACACGTCGTCCCTCGCTGGTGGCTCGCTCCTGTCCACGGGTCAGGCAATCACCGCGCTGGCAGACGCACAGTAGACGCCCCTGGAGAAAACTCTTTAGCATCGGGAGTTTCTCACGCAAGATGCGCCCCTTGCCTGGGTTACTCAACCCCGCTTCAACCAGCAGTTGGTCGATCTCTTCCACTGAGACCCCGTAACCCAATTCCCGCAATAGATCGGCTTTGGAGATATCGTGGTTCATAGGTGGACCTCCGGTCAGTTTCTAGCGTCATCCCTCATCGAAAATCGGCAGTGTCTCACATTGACACACATGGTTGATCTGGACAAGAAATCTATCTGCATCCGCGCTATGCGTATTTCTGTATTGCTGTTGATGGAGTTACCGCAGCGTGCAATATGCCAAGTTATTAGTGAGCCTATCCTATGCCTGAACGAGTAGATTTGATAGCGGTACAGGCATATTACATGGTAAATCAAGAATAGGGTGTGCTGCTAATTTGCGAGCAAGAGGAAGCGTTATGCGGATGGTAATCCGGTTTAGTCGCAGACAGGCAATTCCACCCAGAAGGTGGCCCCCTGACCTTCTATTGAGTCAAAACCGATGGTACCTCCCATGCGTTCTATGAGCTCTTTGGTAATAGCCAGGCCTAGTCCAGTACCGCCCTTTTGCCGAGTATCGGTAGAATCGGCCTGAGAGAATTTCTCAAAAATCTGGGTGCGAAACTTCATCGGGATCCCGGGCCGTGGTCAGATACCGCTACCTTGACCCTTTCTTTCCAGCGTCGTACCGAAATTTCGACGTGACCACCCTCCGGTGAGAATTTTGCGGCATTGGAGAGGAAATTAGATAATATTTGTTGAAAGCGCTGACTGTCGATTTGTACCGCAATGTCCTCGATGCGTTCGCTGATGTCGAATTGTACATGGTAGCGCTCGCCATAAGACTTATTGGCGGTAAGCGCCTGCTCCACTAGCGGCATTAGGGGCAGTACCTGCATTTCAAAGTGCAGCTTGCCAGCGGCGATCTTCTCCATGTCAAGCAGATCGTTGATCAGGTCGGTCAGGCGTTGACTGTTTTTGAGTGCAATATCGAGTAGGGATTTCATCTGGGGTGGCAATTCACCCAAGGCACCCCCGATGATCAGCCCGAGGGTGCCCGCAATGGAGGTGAGGGGGGTACGTAATTCGTGACTGACCGTTGAAACAAATTCGCTCTTCATGCGCTCCGCACGTTTACGTTCACTGATATCGCGGACCAAACCGACAAACATGCGCTTATCCGCATGGACGATTTCCGAAACTGCCAGATCCATGGGGAAGGTGTCGCCGTTTCTGCGTTGTCCTACGATTTCACGACCGAGAACAATCACTCGGGTGACGCCTGTGGTGCAGTAATTTGCGAGGTAGCTATCATGCTGGCTGTGATAGGGATCGGGCATCAACATCTTGATATTCTTGCCCAGCACTTCATCAGGCGCAAAGCCAAAAATGCGCTCGGCCGCCTTATTTAACGAAGCTACAATGCCGTGTTCATCAATGGTGATTATCCCGTCGATGACATTGTCCAAGATCGTCTGGGTATATTGGACTTGGTCCTGTAACGCAGATTCGGAAAGTTTCTGTTTAGTAATGTCATGGTTGGTTCCGATCATCTTTTGGGGTTGACCGGCAGGGTCCCGTAGAACACTGGCGGAGGCCTTAATAAAGCGGATGGCGCCATTCTTACCTAGGATCCGGAAAATTGTATCGTAATTTCGCTCGCCCCGAAGGGCAGCCTCGAGAATTTCCTCGGTAGGCATCAAATCCTCCGGGTGAATACGAGAACTCCAAGCGGCATACACCCCTTCAAATTCGTTGGGTTCAATCTGGTACAGGTGATACATACCATCGTCCCAGATTAGCTCTTGGGTAGCCGGGTTATATTCCCAAATGCCCATATCAGCCGATTGGGTTGCCTGTTCCAGTCGTTGGGTTAATTCGATTAACTTTTTGTTGAGGGAAGATTCGCGACGTACTGATTGTCTCATCTCCAGTTGTTGTATTATTTGTTTTCCTAGAGTCGTTAGTGCATCGCGTTGGGCGTCGTTGAGATTGTGTGGTGTTCTATCAATTACGCACAGCGTGCCGATACCGTGACCGTCCGAGGTTACCAGTGGGGTGCCGGCGTAGAAACGAATATTGGGAGTGGAGATAACCAATGGATTATCACTGAAGCGCTCATCTTCCAGTGCGTTGGGAACCTCGAGTATCTTCTGGTCGTGGATGGCATGGCCACAAAATGAAATGTCGCGCGGAGTTTCTGGTGCATCAATACCAAATCTACTCTTGAACCATTGGCGTTCGGTGTCAACAAGAGAAATTAATGCGATCGGGGTATTGCAGATTTGAGCGGCAAGGCGAGTAAATTCGTCGAATTCCGGTTCTGGTGGGGTGTCGAGAATCTCGTAGCGTTGTAGGGCGGCAAGTCGGGCCGTTTCGTTTTCCTTCATGGGGGCGAGTTTCATTGGTTTTTATCTGACCGTTCGGTGTGAAATCAAAAGGAGTCAATAGATATCATCGAGAATAGACATTATCGGAAACCTCACCCCCCGCCCCCCTCTCCTTAACAGGAGAGGGGGAGAATTATTCCGTTGTTATGCTTAACTCCTGAACGGAACAGGCAAAAAATCTCCCCCTCTCCTGTTAAGGAGAGGGGGGCGGGGGGTGAGGTTTTGGGTTTCCGATAATGTCTAATGTCTCTGCTTTAAAGGAGCGGATGATTGACTCAAATTGTGGCTATCCACCTAACCTACGACACCTCGCTTACTGTAATTGCTCAGGTGGCGTCAACGACGCGGTTTTATATTCAGCCTGGGGCAATGTTCCAGGAATTAGATTTGCAAGATTAACGGGCTGAAGTCCCATTTTATCAATCCTACTGGTTCATGTGAGGGTGAGGGCAATAATACCGATTAATCAACAGGTTCCTGCTCTCACTCCAATCCCCCTCTCGGAAGGAGAGGGGGAGCGACTTGGGCGAATAACCACGTTTGTTCAGCGGGTGAGGCGTTTGTAGGCAATACGGTGGGGCTGATCGGCATCAGTACCCAATCGACGGTGGCGGTCGGTCTCGTAGTCGGTAAAATTACCCTCGAACCAAGTTAATCGACTGTCACCCTCAAAGGCTAGGGTGTGGGTGGTTACCCGGTCTAGGAACCAACGGTCATGGGAAATAACCAGGACGCATCCAGGAAAGTCCAAGATGGCCTCTTCTAAGGCGCGGAGGGTTTCTACGTCGAGATCGTTGGTTGGTTCATCCAAGAGCAGGACATTGCCACCGCTCTTCAGCAGTTTGGCGAGATGCAGACGATTACGCTCTCCGCCGGAGAGGTCACGGACGAGTTTCTGCTGGTCGGAACCCTTGAAGTTGAAACGTCCAAGATAGGCCCGTGAAGGGACTTCATACTTACCGACCGTAATGAGATCCAACCCGCCCGAGATTTCTTGCCATACCGTTTTGGATCCATCCAGGGCGTCGCGATTTTGGTCAACGTAGGCGAGTTGTACGGTTTCACCTTGGCGCAGGGTACCGGCGTCGGGGTGTTCTTGACCGACCAGCATGCGAAATAGGGTGGTCTTACCCGCACCGTTGGGGCCAATGATGCCGACAATTGCCCCCGGTGGGACCCGGAAGGTTGCGTTTTCAATTAATGTCGTATCGCCAAAGCTCTTGGTTAGTCCAGTGGCTTCAATTACCAATTCGCCGAGACGCGGCCCTGGTGGAATATAGATCTCCTTGGTCTCGTTGCGCCGCTGGTATTCCTGAGAGGACAATTCGTCGAAACGCGCCAGGCGCGACTTGCTCTTCGCCTGGCGGGCCTTGGGATTGGCACGGACCCAAGCTAATTCGGCCTTGATCGCTTTTTGGCGGGCGCTTTCCTGCTTTTCTTCGATCACCAAACGTTTTTCTTTCTGATCCAACCAGGAGGAATAATTGCCCTGCCAAGGAATACCACGGCCTCGATCTAATTCCAGGATCCAGCCGGCTACATTATCTAGAAAATAGCGATCGTGGGTTACGGCAATGACAGTACTGGGATACTCCTGAAGGAAGCGTTCGAGCCATGCCACGCTTTCTGCATCGAGGTGGTTGGTGGGCTCATCTAGCAATAGCAGGTCGGGGGCGGAGATGAGCAATCGACACAAGGCAACGCGACGCCGCTCGCCACCAGAGAGACGGGTAACGTTTGCATCCCAAGGGGGGAGGCGGAGGGCGTCGGCAGCAATTTCGAGTTTACGCTCTAATTCCCAGGCCCCAGCGGCGTCGATGGCATCCTGAAGTTTGCCCTGTTCGGTGAGGAGCGTGTCGAAATCGGCCTCGGGATTATCGAAAGCAGCGCTGATGGCGTTAAATCGATCCAATAGATTTTTGATATCGGCTACGCCGGCCTCGACATTGCCACGTACATCGAGGTTTGGATCGAGTTGTGGTTCCTGAGATAGATAACCAATACGAATACCGGGCTGCGGGCGGGCCTCTCCCAGAATATCGGTATCCAACCCGGCCATGATGCGCAGCAGCGTAGATTTGCCCGCACCATTAAGACCGAGTACCCCAATCTTGGCGCCGGGGAAGAAGGACAGGGAAATGTCTTTTAATATTTCACGGTGGGTGGGAACTACTTTTCCCACTCGATTCATGGTGTAAATATATTGGGCCATTGCAGGTCTTTCGCCACCCCCGGAGTATCCGGTGCGTGACATGATTGGACGTAACCATTCGTCTCCTCTGGTTGGGAGGAGGAGCGAGTAGTCATGATTGGATAGTGTGGCGTGAGCAAGAAAAAATACGAAATACTAAGCACAAAAACAGCAGGCCCCGGAATCAGAAAAACAATTAAAAGATTTGTCTATTTCAAATGATCAAGGAAAATCTTTTAATGTTTTATGTTCCGAGAGGGCCGAGTTTTGTATTGATACGCACTCGGCGATTTTGTCGATGCTGCGCTAGGACATTCCTAGAAGGATTCCAGATCATTGAGTTTCTGACGTAATTGTCGCCACTCCTGGTATTCTTCCACGGAACGCCAGCGCCCGTGTCGGCGCTGGTGGGCTGATTGTTGAACAGAATCGGCGCCCAGCAGTCTGGGCGGTTTCTCCGTCCAACCTTCACCGAGTTCTTCGGAATCCGGTTCTTCCATATCATCTTTGCTCGCGGGAGAGGTCTGCGGTGTATGTCTTGCGTACCAGAGGCGGGGCGCTCAAGGCCAGCCAGGGACGCAAGGGGCCTATATACGGCCGTTCAACGCTCTTGACAAGAGTTTCGATGAGTAATCATTTTTAATTTCAGGGAATCGTTTGCCTCATTCACCCAAGCTGCTAGCTATCCGTCATTCCGATAATTCCCGTCGGAGCGATAGTCCAGCAGTTTGTCAGGTAGCAACTTGTGTCTTAATTCGCTATCGCTTCCCGTGGTGCCTGACTCGGCGGCGCTTCTCTATCTGCCGCGCTGACAACGGATTTGTGCGGCCTTCATAGGGGTTTGCCCCGCCTTTGAGTTCTACCATCAAGGGGGTGCCAACGAGGTTCAATGCTTTACGATAGGCACCCGCCAGATAGCGACGGTAGCTTTCGGGTACGGCGTCGGCCTGATTGCCGTGGATGATGATCCGGGGGGGGGGGTACGTCCTCCTTGGTGGGCAAAACGTAGCTTGATCCGTCGGCCATGAACCATGGGGGGGGGGGTACGCATTGACCGCATCTTGTAACAGCCGCGTTGCAAGGGGGGTAGGTATCTGGCAAGTGGCAGAGGCATAGACGCGGTCGATCGCGGTCAGCAATCCCGAGAGTCCGCTACCCCGTAGGGCGGAGATGTATTGGAACGGGGCAAAGTCTAGGAACGGGAAGTGGCGGTCGATTTGGGCCTTAACCGCAGCCCGTGCCGTGACATCGAGCCCATCCCATTTATTCACTGCTACCACCAATCCTCGGCCGGCTTCCAGTACATGGCCTACCAGGTGCGTATCCTGGTCGCTCACTCCTTGGTGGGCATCCATCACCAGGACCACCACCTGAGCCGTATCGATTGCTTGCAACGTTTTCACCACGCTGAACTTTTCGATCATCTCCGTGACCCGACCACGGCGCCGGATCCCGGCGGTGTCGATGAGGGTGTAGTTCCGCCCCTCCGTGGTGAAGGGGACGTGGATGCTATCGCGGGTAGTACCGGGTTGATCCGAGGCCAACACCCGCACTTCTCCCACCAACCGATTCACCAAGGTGGACTTTCCAACATTGGGCCGACCGACTACGGCTACCCACGGCTCGGGGCGGTCATCCGATGGTTGGGGTATCCTGTCCCCGGTTTCTTTCGTGGGGTCGAGGGGGATATTGTTGGGATCTGATGCTGGTTGTGTGGCAAAGGCCCGTTCTAGCAGGAGGCGGATCCCTTGACCATGGAGCGCAGAGATGGCGATGGGGGCGGGAAATCCCAATCGTGCAAAATCCGCCGAGGCAATAGCGGTACCCAGACCCTCGGCTTTGTTGATTACTAGAAAGATGGGTTTCCGTGCGCGGCGCAGGTGATCGGCGACCTCTTCGTCGGCGGCTGTCAGTCCTGCCTTGGCATCTACCAGGAAGAACACCATGTCTGCCTCTTGGATGGCCAACCGGGCCTGTTCGGACATGAGTCTGAGCAGACCTTCCCGCTCTCCGGTAAAGCCCCCCGTGTCCACCACTCGGTAGGATTGTGAACCAATCCGGCCCAAGCCGTATTGGCGGTCACGGGTAAGTCCTGGAAAATCCGCCACCAGTGCGTCCCGGCTACGGGTCAGGGTATTGAACAGGGTGGACTTGCCGACGTTGGGAGGACCCACTATCGCGATGACTGGGAGCATGGATCACTCTTTAGAGGTGAGAGAGGCCAGGGAGGAGACCGTTACACTTCACCCGGAAAATGGACAAAACCGTCGTGGATGATCCCATCGGAATCTCGGGGACTCCCTCGGCTTGGGTTGTAGGGTGGGTGGCGACTTCCTGTACGAGTAACGGCAAGATACCGTTCCTTCACAGCCAACACCAGATCATCCGCGTCAACTTCCTCGTTATCTGCCAAATGAGGCAGCGGATGTCCCTTTGATTGTCGGTGGTGTTTCGGGTTGCAGACGTGCTACCGGTCGTTCCTAGGAACGCAGTTCCCACCAAATCGGTGCGCTGGAGTAATACCAGGGTTGGTGCGTGGGAACGATGGCTGGGTAAGTGCGGTATGATTCTGTCGGATTATCCAATCTCTGCGCCGTCTATCAGAAACGCGCATTGCATTGGGATGATGCCAAGAACAACACTTCTGAAATAAGAAACCGGAAAACTCAATGAACGAATTCTTTCAGATGGGGGGATATGCATTCTATGTATGGACCTCCTATGGCCTTGCTGTAGCGATTCTGATCTTCAATTTGCTTAGTCCACTACGGCAGCGTCATCAGATTATGCGTACCCTCGTGCGGCGCTTGCGTCATGAGAGGAGCGGATCATGACCGCCCGCCGTCAACGATTATTTCTGGTAGTGTTCACAGTTTTCGGGGTGGGACTTGCTGTTACCTTTGTCATTAATGCCTTTCGTCAGAATATGTTGTTCTTCTTTAGTCCTAGCCAAATAGAGGCAGAGGCTCCGAAGGATCGTAATTTTCGTCTCGGGGGTTTGGTCGAGAAGGGCACCCTCAAGCGCGAAGATGATGGGCTAACGGTCCATTTTTCAGTGACCGATACCGTAAAAAATATTCAGGTAGTCTACAAAGGCATCCTCCCCGATTTATTCCGAGAGGGCCAGGGAGTGGTTGCAATGGGGCGATTACGTCCTGACGGTAGTTTTGCTGCGGAAGAGGTTTTGGCCAAACACGATGAGAAGTACACCCCCCCCCCGAGGTTACCTCTGCTATTAAAGCAGCAGCGCAATATCACAACGCACAACCAAATAAATAATCGTTTACGCTCCCTCCCGCAGGGAGGGGGAAAACAGTTAGACTTTGGTTTTAGCACTACAGCACGACGTGGTATCGTGATGCTTAGATATCATAAGGTTTAGCCAAACGTTGTATCTATAGAACGTCAATAACGTTACTCTGCAGCAATGCCAACCCAACTGCTACCCACTACCCTTGATATGTTTCCGAATCCCCGATCGCTTCTGCGCGTGCTTCAAACCCACTTATTTAGAACCTACGTTTTGTTGGTCGTGTTGCCTATCTGCGCGGCACCCCTTGCGCTCGCGAACGATTGGGGGAATGTCACTCAACCAAGTCACGCGCGCCCGGAGGTCATTGGCGGTCCTGCTGCCGGTTGTCTGAACGGCGCAGTTAATATGCCCCCTGAGGGGCATGGTTACCAGCTTATGCGGTTGTCACGCCACCGTACCTATGGTCATCCCTCGTTAGTCCACTTTTTGCGTACTCTGGGCGAGGCATTGGAGGATCAGCATCTCGGCGTGATGTTGGTGGGGGATTTGGGGCAGCCGCGTGGTGGTCCCACTGCGTCTCTGCATCGCAGTCATCAGAATGGTTTGGATGTAGACATCTGGTATTGGCTCCCTGAGGTGGCCAAGAAACGGCGTCTAAATCCTGATGAGGTGGAGAACTTATCTGCCCCGTCAATGGTCAAAGACCGCCGTGTGATCGATCACACTCGTTGGACGCCGGCTCATGTGGAGATGCTGCGCCTGGCGGTAGCGCCTGATGAGGTCGAGCGCATTTTTGTCCACCCGGTGATTAAGAAAACCCTCTGTGAGCAAGAGACCGACCGGGATTGGTTACACAAGGTGCGTCCATGGTGGGGACACGATGATCACCTCCACGTGCGTCTGCGTTGTCCGCCTGATGATGACCTCTGTGCCTCCCAGAAACCGCTCCCCCCTGGGGATGGCTGTGGTGCGGACCTGGAGTGGTGGCTGGAGGCAGTTGCCGCCGCACCGACTACGACTCATCCCCCTCGTCCTCCTGCCCCCGTCCTGCCTGCCGCCTGCGCGGCGGTGCTGCGGGCTCCCTGAGAGTGACCACTATGCCGTTGGCGGAAGAACAAGATCTCCTTAGCAAGACCCAACGCGCCGCAGAGCGTGGTGAGGTCTGGGGTCAATTCAATCTTGGCCTTGCCTACTACTACGGGCGTGGCATTGCGGAAGATTTTGGTGCGGCTGCCCACTGGTTTGGTCTGGCCGCGTTGCAGGAAGACGCCGATGCCCAGTTCTATCTGGCTTTTATGCACGCCCATGGCCAAGGGATGGCGCGTAATGACCAAGAGGCGGTGAAGTGGTTCCGTCATGCGGCGGAACAAGGGCATGCCGAGGCGCAGTATCACCTCGCCTATCTGTACCTCCACGGGTTGGGCGCCGCCCGTGATGAGGTGGATGCCCTGAAGTGGTTTCGGCGTTCGGCGGAACAAGGATTCGCGGAGGCACAGTACCAACTCGCCCTGCTCTATCAATCCGGGGTTGGACCGGCCCGCGACCGTAACGAGGCCCTGCGTTGGCTTCAACAGGCAGCACGGCGCGGTCATACCGAGGCGGCCTATCGCTTGGGTGAGATGTTTTTAGAGGGACAGGGACCAGCGAGAAATGCGAGCGAGGCCCTGACCTGGTTTCGGCAGGCGGCTACGGCGGGCCACGATCGTGCCCAGCTTCGCCTCGGTTTGATGTATGCGGCCGGTACGGCTACCCCCCGTGATCCCATAGAGGCAGCGCGTTGGCTCACCGCTGCTGCCGATCAAGGCAATGCCGAGGCGGCCTATCGCCTAGGATTGATGTATCTTCGTGGCGATGGCGTTGAGGAAAATTTCGCATCTGCCTTGCGTTGGTTCCAGGTCGCTACCGGGGCCGGCCACGCTGGTGCCCAGTATGAGCTGGGTATCCTCTATGCCGCGGGCAATAAAGTACGCAAAGATGAGCAGGAAGCGGTCAAATGGTTTTCCTTGGCCGCCGAACAGGCCTTGGCCCCGGCCCAGTATGAGCTCGGGATCCGATTGCTAGAGGGACAGGGTATCCCTGCCAACCCTGGGGCGGCGGTACGCTGCTTGCACCAGGCCGCCACCCAAGGGATTACCAACGCGCAGTATCAGATGGGGCGGTTGTATCACCACGGTCAGGGAGTGGTCCAAGACCTGCGAGAGGCCCAGGAGTGGTACCAGCGGGCAGCCTCTTCGGATCACACAGAATCGCAGTATGTGTTGGGCCTCTTGTTGGCACAAGGAGAGGGGGGAGGTGCGGTCGAACCGACCCAGGCCATTCACTGGCTCCAAAAAGCTGCAACAGCGGGGCATACCAAGGCCCAGTACGAACTCGCGATGTTGTTACTCAATAATGCCACCGCCGCCCCGGACGATAAGGAGGCGGTACGCTTACTGCGCTACGCTGCCGACCATAACCATGCCGCTGCACAGTATCGCTTAGGCTTGATGTATCTCACGGGGCGTGGTGTCACTCAAAGTAACTTGGAGTGCCGATGTTGGATGGAGCGCTCTGCCGAATGTGGTGACCTTCGCGCCCAAGAATTCCTGCGCCTCGTCCATAGCGAAGGTTGGTTTGGTCCCCATCAAAATTAGAATAACGAAATCAACAACCCAGTTACTAGACAAAACAAATTTTCTTCTCCATTAATAATAAAGGAAATTACTTTGTCTTTTAGCTTATAGTTTACGGCAATCATACAAGGTGAAATGGTAGTGGGTAGCGGTGAGGAAACAACTCAAACACTGCTGGCGACGCGTCCTATTCCTAGTTCTGGTGAATTACTGCCGGTGATAGGTTTAGGTACCAATCTGACCTTTGATGTGGGCGGAGCCGCTGCGCCGTTGCGTACCTTACGTGCAGTATTGGTACGTTTTGCCGCTCTCGGTGGATGGTTAATCGACACCTCTCCCATGTATGGCAACGCGGAAGCTGTCGTCGGAACCTTAGCCGCTGAGGCAGGATTGACCCAGCGATTATTTTGGGCCACGAAGATCTGGACCACTGGAAAAGATGCGGGGATCGAACAAATGGAGGAATCTCAGCGTCGCCTCCAGGCCCACCCTTTAGACCTCGTGCAAATCCACAATTTGATGGAGTGGCAAGTCCATCTTGATACGCTGGTGGCGTGGAAACGCGAGGGACGAATTCGCTATCTGGGAATCACCCATTATCATCCCGGGGCGTTAGCGGAGGTGGCGGAGGTATTGAAAGAACACTCACTAGACTTCGTGCAGGTACCTTACAATATTGCCAATCGTGAGGCCGAGCAGGAGATCTTTCCCTTGGCGGCGGATTTGGGGGTAGCGGTAATTGCCAATGTCCCACTCGGTCACGGTGCCTTAATGCGCACTGTTCAAGGTCGACCGTTACCACGACTCGCCGCTGAGCTAGGATGCCGTGATTGGGCGTCCTTTCTACTCAAGTTTGTGCTTGGCCACCCGGCGGTGACTTGTGCTATTCCGGCAACGGCCGACCTTGCGCACCTCGAAGCGGATCTAACTGCTGGTGTGGGTCCCTTTCCTGATGCCGCGCAACGAACGCAGATGTTGGCCTTGGTGGCAAAATGGTAGCAATCATAGTCGTAAGGCCAATTACCCCATCCTATAAGATGAAATGAGAGTTCAACAATGAGCACTGTTCAAGAATTCGACGAAGCAACAACGACCCAGCTTCTCAAAGGAATAGATATTCCACCCCAGCCGCAGATACTACGTGTCGTCATGGAAGAACAAAGGCGGCCTAATCCTGATCTGCGCAAAATTGCCACTATCGTGGCCAAAGATGTGGGGTTATCGGCGGCCATGCTGCGTGCTGCCAACTCGCCAGGTTTTGGTCTACGTCAGAAGGTGACCTCGATCTCTCAGGCGGTGATGTTGCTGGGAATGGGGAATGCCTTGAGTCTCATTACCGGCCTTTCCTTGCGAATGGTTATGGCTGGTAAAGGAAAAATGAAACTGGAGCGCTTTTGGGATACTGCCTCGGATACCGCGTTGCTCTGCTCAACATTGGCGCGACGTTTTAGTATCATGCCTGCGGATCAGGCCCACATCTTGGGATTATTCCATGATTGTGGTATCCCACTGTTGATGCAAAAGTTCCCTAATTATGTTGAAGTGTTGCGCAAGGGGAATGCCGACACGCAACTGCCTGTTACTAGTGTTGAGGAGCAAGAATTCAAAACTAGTCATACCGTGGTGGGGTATTTGGTGGCGCGTTCTTGGTTCTTATCGCAAGAGATCCGCGAGGTGATTCTCCACCATCACAATGAAACGCTGCTGAGCAGTTCGGATGATCCAGTATTGGCAAGTCGCGTAGCTTTGCTGACGCTTGCCGAGCATATCACCCATATCTTTCATCGAGAGAGTAACGATGTGGTGTGGCAAAGAATTGGCAGCAATGTGCTCCGAATCCTCAATTTAAATGAGACGGAACTCGAAGATATTAACTCAGACATGAAAGATGTTCTGTCTGCTGAATAGGATCTAAAAATATACTCCACATATTTCTCAGGAGCGAATGGTTATAATGCGCCCCTAACTTTTACCACCGAATCGGGGGGCGTGCCCCTTTTACCATGAAGACCTACGCAGGTATCGATCATGAGGAGCGTGGCGGGATGACCCCAATTGGGGGGCTGATCCGCGACGCATGGGTGTTTGGGATCCTCCCCGAAGGCGAAGGTTGTGCCGGTTGGACCGCTAATGCTATGCAGATCATCTACGGGCGGGTGAGCCAAATCTGGGAGCAACACGGCTATGCCGTAGCCAACCTCCCCGACGAACTGCGGGAGCGGCACGAACGTATTCACCGCGCGGCTATCCAGAGTGCCATGACGCAGGGTTGGGAGCCGAGCCACAACTCGGATGGTCAGATATGACGGTACTCGATCAGGTTCCCTACGCCGGGCTTACCCCCGACCTCATCCTCGCGGCGGTGGAGACGACTGGTTTATGCACCAGTGGCTCCCTGCTTGCTCTCAATAGCTATGAAAACCGCGTCTATCAGGTGGGCATTGAGGACGGTACCCCGGTAGTGGTCAAGTTTTACCGACCGGGGCGATGGAGCGATGCCGCTATCCAAGAAGAACATGATTTCATTCATGATCTAGCGCGGCATGAGATCCCCGTCGTGACACCATTCGTTGATGCTGCCGAAGAGACGTTACACCACTATGCTGGTCATCGTTTCGCCCTGTTTCCTCGTCGTGGTGGACGTTGGCCAGATCTGGATAACTTCGACAACCTGCTACGTTTGGGGCGCACCCTGGGTCGTATTCACGCCGTGGGTGCGGTACGTCCCTTTATTCACCGCCCGGCCTTGACTGTGGCCCACTTTGGCACCGAGTCGTTGGCCTTTCTATTGGCCCACTCCTTTCTACCCGCTCATCTGGAATTGCGTTATCGCCAGGGAGCGGAACAAGTTCTTGAGGGAGTAGCGGCGGCCTATCTACGTGTTGGTGAGTATCAAGCCATCCGTCTGCATGGTGATTGTCACCCTGGCAATATCCTATGGGCCGATGGCCCTCACCTCGTGGATTTTGATGACTGTCGTATGGGGCCTGCGATCCAGGATCTGTGGATGTTCCTTTCCGGTAATCGCCTAGAGCGTACTAATGCCCTTGCCGAATTGCTGGCGGGTTACGAAGAATTTTACCCCTTTACCCCGCGTGAGTTGCATCTGGTGGAGGCCCTGCGGAGTTTGCGGATGATTCATTACAGTGCTTGGATCGCACGGCGTTGGAATGATCCCGCCTTCCCAGCCAATTTTCCCTGGTTCGGTACCGATGCCTATTGGGAGCAGCAGACCTTGGCCCTAGAGGAACAACTTCGCCTTTTGGATGAGGCACCGCTCCCGGTTTATGGTTGGACTTGATGGGTAATGTAAGATTTCATGGCATATAGGAATTGTAGCGAATTCCCTGCTAGGTACTTATTAAATCTAACCCAAGTTGCCACCTACTTGCCCCCTCCCCAGCCCTCCCCGTAAACGGGGAGGGAGTAGGCCGCAGACCTCCCCCCGTTTACGGGGGGATTGAGGAGGGACGATTGGATGCGATCCCGAATTTTGAATAGGTGGTAACTTGGGTTAAATCTAGTGATTACGAAGTAATCGATAGTAAAGAACCGTCAATCACCCTGGGCTAAAGCCCGTGGCTTGTGAAAGCAAGCCCGAGATTGACCAGCCTTAGTCCGAGAAATCGGACTACGTTGCAACGAAGTACAAGACTCACCTTGGGGCGCTTCCTCAACTCCAAGCTCTGAAAGCAGCAGAAGCAGACACGCGACGGGTACGCACGAAACGGTCTGCTGCAAGGTTCGCAAGAATCGAAGCTGCGTTGCAACATTGGCGAGGGGAGCCACACCGTAAGGTGTGCGTCACTAGGCCCTTACGGGCTGACAGCCGGGAAAGACCGGCAACTTTAAAGATTTTGCTATCCAATGGGGCGGAAAAAACCGTCCCCTTTCCTCCCCGCCCTCAAGGGCCGGGTTTCTCGGGGACACTGATGAATCCCACTCGATACTATCAAGACTTCTACGTTTGGGCGCAGCAACAGTCGCAACTTATCGAGGCTGGAAGATTTAAGGAACTTAACTTTTCAGCACTTGTTAGGATACCCGATTAGTCGCTGTACGTGAAATGAGTATTGAGAAAAACGAATTTCCCCTAGATTGTCCGTATTCTGCTGAGGAGATATTCGATCTGGAGTATCCTAATCCAGCGGGGGGGATGGGCTCCAATTGATATTCGATTGGCAACTTGTTGGCTTTTTGGTTTTATTTTCCTCAAGAGATATCACCGGGATTTCTCGAAACCACTGACCAGACCTGACAGAACCAAGACAATATGACGCCCCCTTTGCTCGAAGTACGGGACCTTGCCGTGGCCTTTGGGTCGCGAACCGTAGTAAACAGTGTTTCTTTTACCATTCGCAAAGGAGAGACGTTGGCTCTGGTGGGGGAAAGCGGATCGGGCAAATCGGTTACCGCATTATCGATACTTCAATTGCTGTCCTATCCGTTGGCCTCACATCCGCAGGGTAGTATCCGTCTTCAAGGACGCGACTTGGTTGGGGCGAATCCGGCAACTCTGCGTGAGATTCGGGGTGATCGGATTGCTATGGTCTTCCAGGAACCGATGACCTCCCTCAATCCGCTCCACACCGTGGAGCGACAGGTGGCCGAGACGCTGATCACGCATCGTGGTCTTGATCGCAGCGCCGCACGTGTCCGTACCCTGGAATTGTTGCAAGAGGTTGGCCTCGCTGAGGCCGAGCGGCGTCTTGATGCCTTTCCTCACCAACTCTCCGGTGGTCAACGCCAGCGCGTCATGATCGCCATGGCATTGGCCAACGAGCCCGATCTGCTGATCGCCGACGAGCCCACCACGGCGTTGGACGTTACCCTCCAGGCCCAGATCCTGCGGCTACTCAAGACCGAGCAGGAACGCCTGGGGATGGCGTTGTTGATCATCACCCACGACCTGGGGATTGTGCGTAAGGTTGCGGACCGGGTATGCGTGATGAACGCAGGCAACATCGTCGAGGAGGGACCGGTAGCGGAGGTCTTTGAGCGTCCTCGTCATCCCTACACCCAGCACCTGTTGGCTGCGGAGCCGGGGGGGCGACCCATCGCCGCCGCCGCCGACACCCCCATCGTGTTGGAGGCGCACGATATACGTGTGTGGTTTCCGATACGTCGTGGCGTATTGCGCCGCACGGTGGACCATGTACGGGCGGTGGATGGGGTCTCTCTGGAGATTCGCGAGGGTCACACTGTGGGGATCGTTGGGGAAAGTGGTTCAGGTAAGACCACCCTCGGATTTGCCCTGCTACGCCTGGAACAAAGCCAAGGGACCCTGCGTTTTCTGGGTCGTGACCTTCAACACCTCACTCCACGGGAGCTTCGCCCCCTGCGTCGCGAGATGCAAATCGTCTTCCAGGACCCCTTTGGTAGTCTGAATCCACGTCTATCCGTGGAGGCCATCCTCGGCGAAGGGCTTACGGTCCACCACTTGGGGCGTGATACGGCGGAGCGTGAGGCGTTGATCATTGAGGCACTTACCGAGGTGGGCCTAGATTCAGAGTTGCGCCACCGTTACCCGCACGAGTTGTCTGGTGGGCAGCGTCAGCGTGTCGCCATCGCACGGGCGATCATCCTCAAACCGCGATTGTTGGTCCTGGACGAGCCCACTTCCGCCCTCGATAGATCGGTACAGGCCCAGATCGTGGATCTGTTGCGGATGCTTCAGACCCGTCACCGCTTGGCCTACCTCTTTATCAGTCACGACCTAAAGGTGGTTCGGGCGCTTTCTGACGAGGTGATTGTGATGCGCAACGGGCGCGTAGTTGAGCAGGGTCGTGCCGGTGAAATCTTTCACCATCCCCGCGACCCCTACACCCGCGCATTGCTTGCGGCAGCTTTTGAGATCGAGGCAATTGTTTGAACTTTCCATTTGTGAAACGCCATTCTTCGGATATTTTGATCGAATGTTTGGCAGAGGTGATGTATGACCGCTCTACGAAAACTTGCCTATTTGATGGAGCATGATTACCTCGCTTTTGAGTTGAATGCCAACATGCGCCATGAATATATCGATGGACAAACTTATGCAATGGCGGGGGCGAGTGAGCGTCATAATCGTATTGCTGGCAATATCTTCTTTCATCTTCGCTCTGCAACCCGTGGTGGACCTTGTGCTGCGTTTATCAGCGATATGAAACTGAGAATAGCGCTGCATAGTGCCTATTACTATCCTGATGTGATGTTGACTTGCAACGCTCACGACAATAATGAATATTACAAGCAACAACCGAGTTTCATCGCAGAAGTTTTGTCGCCGCATACTGCCAATCTAGATCGACGTGAAAAGTTATTTGTCTATCAAAAAATTCCTAGCCTACGTTATTACTTGCTGGTTAGTACCGAGCAGCTTCGAGTTGAATATTTTGTTCGTGATGACCAGAATGAATGGAAAACTGCATTGCTAGAGGCAGATGAAACACTAGAGATTAACTTGGAGAACTATCGTGCTGTTTTAACTTTGCGTGATATTTATGAAGATGTTGAGGTGTTATTTTGATTGGCTTTGTGATTATATCAACTAATTAAAACATCCGGTTTCCCTTTACCAGCTTTATTATGTTTTAGAG
Organism: Gammaproteobacteria bacterium; assembly: GCA_963575655.1. NCBI lineage: Bacteria > Pseudomonadati > Pseudomonadota > Gammaproteobacteria > Gammaproteobacteria bacterium. The sequence goes on from CAUYTY010000229.1 coordinate 19,458, forward strand.
GTTACTATGATTTTAGCAAACCGTCTAACCCTCCCGGACAACACAAGCGCGTTGTTGTGGGATATGGATGGCGTACTGATCGACAGTTTGACCTTTGACTATGAGATCTGCAATCAGATGTTGCGCTCTCACTTTGGTGCGGACGTTGGGGTAGCGCGCACGATGATTCGGGAATTGTTCCCATTCGATCCATACGAATTTTGGCGGCGGATCTTGGAAAAGACTGGGATTGACTCAGAAAAGCGTGATGCGTCACTGCCAGGATTGGTGGAGAATTATGAGGCAGCGCGACAGGTAGCTAAATTTTCTTTGAATCCTGGAATCGAAGAACTACTCGATGCCGCACGGCAGCAGGAATTGAAACTGGCGGTGGTTTCCAATAATCATACCGAGCATGTCAAGGAAATCCTTTATCGAAATGATCTTGCCAGGTTTTTTGATGAAGTAGTAGGTAATGACATCGAACATATTGCCAAGAAGCCATCACCCGACGCCTATTTATTGGCAACCAGGATCCTTGGGGTCAATCCAGCGCAGTGTGTGGTCATCGAGGATTCTTTATTAGGCGCTCAGGCGGGACGTGCCGCTGGGTGTTATACCGTGGGTGTGGCCACGGGGGCTGAAACATTTGAGAGGCTAGATACCTCCAATCTGGTTGATCGTGCGTACACCTCATTCGAGGAAAGGGCGGTACAGTTTGTGTCGGGGGCGGTGACCGAGAAGCGTATTGCCACCCCGAATGAATTTGTCAGCCACATGATCGAACATTTGGCGTGGCGACTCGGTTGTTCCGTAACGGTATATTGGAACAACTCAGATTGGGTGTCGTTAGGGCAGGCGGTAGGAAATGCCCTTGTCAAGTTTCCACGGCGAGCCAATGCGGCGGCCGTCATTGGTATGATTGATGACGGAAGCGCCGAGATCCGGATTACTGTTGCCGAGAACAGCGAGGTATTGCTAAAAGGGACGGCTCAAGTTGATCTTGATTGGTTTCTGGCCAGTCGTTGTGAGCAATTGTCTTCAGGGAGGCCGCTCGTCGAATTATTGAAAGGAATCGCAACGGCGTTTCCTCTTGATATTGAGATTACGGTTTGCAATTTTGAAGACCCGCATCATACTTGGGAAGGAATCTTCCGTTCTGTGGGAATTGCGCTAAATCGTTTGCTGCTAACGAATTCACCCGCAGTAGAGACTACCATTGTTGCCAAGGTAGCGCCGGAGGTTAGTTCTGGGGAGAACCATTGGACGTTGTTACGTGACTCGTTGATGGTTGTCGAATTGTTACGCAAGACCGCCGAAAGTGAAGTGCGCGTGCTGTTAGATTTTTCTTGTTCTGGTCCGCCTCGTTGTCACTTCGAAGTTGCGGATTCAATCCAGGTGGATGGATTGACTGACCTCTTGGGAGAACTTACGCATCATGCACATTGTCAGTTAGAACTAGAATTTAAAGCGACGCGAATTAACTCCAGCCACGTAGTAATGGAAGATACGGGGATGGTTATCGGGCGGGCGCTGAAGACGATTTTGGTGCGGCGGATGTGGAGTTCTGGAATTAACGGCGCCGGTAGTAGTGTGGCCACTCTTGATGACTTGAATCAATCTTCGGTGGGCGTTGGCCTGAGTATTGAAGGTAGGAAATTTTGGACATTTGTCCCTTTTTATGCGAATCATGAGGAGTTTCGACGCCAGTTTTTGATTGGTCATACGGTAGGTCGGGGTTTATTCTCTGAGGATCTGGATGATTTCATCGATGGTTTCGCGGGGGGGATTAGTGGAAGTATTGTGGTGCATGTTCGTCATCCGATCACTCCCCAAGAAGGCTGGCCGTTAATCTTTCGTGGCTTGGGTAAGGCCATTGCGGATGCCCTGGCGCCCAATCCAGCGCGAAAGGGGGTTCCGCCGGGAGTGAAGGCTACGCTTGCCTAAATGATGGTTGGACAGTGGAATTCGGACTGGTGTTGTAAACCGAGGATTGAGTTTCGCTAGTTTTTGGTTTGGTTCAGGACATGATTGCGGCTAAGTTCGGTTAACTCTTATGTAAATTATCAGAATAAAGTTGCGGTTATGCCAAAGATAAAGAAACCGAAAGTAAAGAAAAAACTTACAACAGCCCAAAAGTGTGCAAGAAAGAAAGCAATAAGAAAAAACCGGAAAATATATAAGTGGGTCTTTGTAAATGGAAAACAAGTCAAAGTTAAACGAGAGCCCACAATAGATGGACTCAGTGTTGATGAGTATATTAGGCAGAATGCTGACCCAATATGGCTACATCAAAACGAAATGTGGGAATATATTGACATAAATGAAGATGATGGTGATGAAGTTATCAACAGCCACGCGTAGGTTGGGTTGCCGTCTTTTTGGCAACCCAACATGAATTCAACCAACCTTTAGAAAATCGCCCACACGGTTATCCTGTATGGGTGGCAGAATATTTCGATTAATCGTTCCCACGATTCGCGTGGGAATGCATCCCGCGACGCTCCTGCGTCGCGTATTGGTGGGGATCACGA
>CAUYTY010000230.1 GCA_963575655.1 Gammaproteobacteria bacterium
GTCCAATATGCTATTTAGCTGGAGTCCCCTAACCAACGCGCAGGTTAGTAATCCGTTATATCGACAGGGAGCGTCGGAATAAAAAATAGGTGGTGACTTGGATTAAGGAAATCGTTCCCTTTCAATGGAAGGAGGAATGGTTAGTGACTATTGCAATTTCTTCGGTACGGGGAAGACCACATCCTCACGTCGCCCCTGATTTTCCTCGACCGAGGTAGCTCCCCACGCTTGCAAGCGTGCAATTACTTCTTCGACCAATATCTCAGGCGCAGAGGCACCTGCGGTAACGCCTATGGTCTCCACGCCGCGCAGCCATTCGCGCTGAATATCATCGGCTGAATCGATAAGGTAGGCTGGTGTTCCGAGTTTTTCAGCAAGTTCCCGCAGACGGCTTGAGTTGGAACTAGAAGGAGAACCAACGACGAGGACCAGATCACAACTGTGGGCTAGCGTTTTAACCGCATCTTGGCGATTTTGGGTAGCGTAGCAGATATCGTCCTTCTTGGGGCCGACCAGATCGGGAAATTGCCCTTGGAGGGCATCAATTACTGCACGGGCGTCATCCATCGATAGTGTGGTTTGGGTGGCAAACGCCACCTGGCTAGGGTCGCGTAACTGCAAACTGGCTACATCTTCGGGAGTTTCCACCAAATGGATATTCCCTCCAGCGGAATACTCGTAGCGACCCATGGTTCCCTCTACCTCGGGGTGGCCGGCATGGCCAATTAGGATAACATCGCGTCCGGCACGGGCGTGGCGAACCACTTCCAGATGAACTTTGGTAACGAGAGGGCAAGTGGCGTCAAAGACCCGCAATTCCCGGCGCGTTGCCTCTTCTTGCACCGCATGAGATACGCCATGGGCACTAAATATGACTGTGGCCCCATCCGGGATTTCGTCCAAGTCTTCAACGAAGATTGCCCCGCGCGTCCGTAGACTCTCTACCACGAATCGGTTGTGAACTACCTCGTGACGCACATAAATCGGGGCGCCAAAACGTTCGAGGGCACGATTTACAATATCAATGGCACGATCCACCCCGGCACAAAAACCGCGCGGATTTGCAAGGAGAGTACGCATAATGGACCTCGCTAAAATCAAACGGACTCATGGCAAAAACGAGCGTTATGTCTTTTTGATCGGGGCACCACCACCAGCGAAAAGCAAGGGTGGCGCCTCTTCTTTTTCTGACTCCTTCTTGGGTTCCTCGTACAAGGAAAACGATACGCGGTTCTCGGTATCCGTTTCCTTGGCGCTCTTGCTGTGTAATTTAAATTTGAGGCGTAACTCGTTGATAGAATCAGCATTACGGAGCGCGTCATCTCTGGTGATACGGCCATCCTCGCACAAAACGAAGAGTGCCTGATCGAAGGTTTGCATCCCGAGTTCCACCGATTTTGCCATGACCTCTTTAATCTGATTAGTTTCACCACGGAGAATAAGATCGGCGACCAATGGTGAATTGAGTAGGATCTCAATTGCGGCGCAGCGTCCGCCTCCCTTTTTGGGTACCAGGCGCTGTGAGACGAAGGCCCGCAGGTTTAACGAGAGGTCCATGCGTAATTGCTGATGGCGTTCCTCTGGAAAGAAATTGATAATCCGATCGAGGGCCTGATTAGAATTATTAGCGTGGAGCGTGGCCATGCATAGGTGGCCAGTCTCGGCAAAGGTAAGAGCAAATTCCATCGTCTCGCGGTCGCGGATTTCGCCAATTAAGATCACGTTTGGTGCCTGACGCAGGGTATTCTTGAGGGCGGGGAACCACGCCAAGGTGTCTCGTCCAACTTCACGGTGGGTAATTAGACAATTCTTGCTGGAATGGACGTACTCGACCGGGTCTTCGATGGTAATAATGTGGCCGTAGGAATTCTCGTTACGATAGTCAATCAGGGCGGCGAGCGTAGTAGATTTCCCTGAACCGGTCCCCCCGACTAAAATGATAAGGCCAAGTTTGGCCATCATCACATCCTTTAATACCAGCGGGAGGCCCAGGTCGTCGAATCTTGGAATCTGTGTGGTAATGGTGCGCAACACCATCCCGACGTGTTCCTGCTGAATGAACACATTGACCCGGAACCGTCCAATATCTCTGGGCCAAATGGCGAAGTTGCATTCCTTTTCCTTTTCGAATTCGTTACGCTGTTTCTCGTTCATCAGAGAATAGGCGAAGGCCCTGGTGTGTTCACCGGTTAGTTTTTGCTGCGTAACCGGTGTCATCTTGCCATCAATCTTCATGGCAGCAGGAAAATCGTTCGAGATAAACAAGTCAGAGGCATTTCTCTCCAGCATCATACGGAGGAGACTGTACATATAGGCTAATGCTTGATCATTATTCATGTTGGTATCGTCAACGGGGATAGTTCAATAAGTTAGAGGTAATCGCCCACCTCTTGTTTCTATGGGAGTGGGCGGAGAGAAGGGGGGGCAAAGAAGTTACTGATTCAACCTTCTGGCCATTGGTCTCCTTTCGTTCTTAGCTCAAATTGCTACCTATACGGTGAAAAACAAGAAGGCCCCTCCCCTGGGGGATGAGGGGCGAAAGGGAATAGGTAGCAATTTTGGTTTATTAGTCGTTCGCCTTCTGTTCTTTTTCGCTGGGAAGAGGGAACGATCATCGTCATTTAGACGACCCAAATGTCAGCGGCATGTAGGATTGGATGGCCAGTTAGGGTTGCGAATTGGATTGCCGTCCCGGCGCCGTTTCCGTCGGCATCATAGAATAGTGCGCCACTGTCGGTGTCGTAGATAATACGATCTGAGGCATCATGGGCCACTCCTGCATTATTTGCCCAAAAGCGTCCATCCGTACTACTAAAACGACCGAGCGCGCCAACGTTATTGAAGACAACATCGTCCAGGTATAGCTTGTCTTGGGGTGATCCGAAATCTTTTATCGTATCAATATTAGCGTCACCCAGCGTACTATCGAATCGGAAAATGTCGTTGCCAGCCCCTCCGGTCATAGTATCTGCAGCTAGTCCGCCATTTAATATATCGTTACCCGCCCCCCCAGTTAGGATATCCGCACCCGAACCACCATTCAAACGATCGTTGTCAGTGCCACCGTTCAGCTTATCCGCACCCGCTCCCCCATTGAGAGTGTCGTTGCCTTCGCCACCGATCAATGCATCGTTTCCTGAACCACCATTGATCATATCGTTACCTGTATAGCCATCGAGAGAATTAGCCCCGCCGTTACCTGTCAAGGTATCGTCAGATTTTCCACCGATAATGTTTTCAATGCCACGAAGTGTATCGGTGCCAATCTCATTACCATGGGCCATCCCTGTCGCCAGATTCACCGTAATGCCAGTAAGCGCGCTCGTATAATGCATCGTATCAATACCGGAACCACCGCTATAGGTATCATCACCGGCGCCATCACCGCCAATGATGGTATCGTTCCCAGCCCCACCATCCACTTGATCGTTACCATCCCCGCCAGTCAGGGTATCATTCCCCAGGCCGCCGTTAAGTAGATCATCTCCTCCCCCACCATAAAGCAAATCATTCCCTTTTCCGGCATTAAGGTCATCATTCAGATGATCGGATCCGAAGACAAAATCCGCCTGGGGGCTACCGGTTACCGAGGTATCACCCGAATTATTTTCTGGGTCTGGGAAATAAACGCGGATAGTTGTTGGAAGTCCCTTGGCCGCGATGTCGCTGGCTGACCAGTATTTCTCATTGCTGGCGGCATCACCGAGCCGCAAATAGTTGACGGTATATTCGCCCGGTAAGAAGTCGGTGGTGAGTGCTTTGTATCCATCCAGATGGACTGTCTTTTGCTGGGTACCGGGTGCCGCATAGTAATCGACGTAGACCCAGCTATCGAGATAGGCGGAACTACCAGTCGGGCTATTCAAGCGCAGATAAACGCCTTGAACGCCAGATGCGGGATCTGTAACAATCCCGCCGATGGTGATGCGGGGGCGGTCAGTAATTGGGTCGAAGGTGGCTCCCAGGGAAAAATTTTCTAATTCGGGAGTGTCCGTATCCTGATTTGGATTATCTATCGCCACTGGTGGGGTATTGCTATTAAGCCACACCATGGCATCGTTATAGTTTCCTGCCAAGTCAGTCAGGCGCACGGTATTGATTTTGTATTGTCCAGACGCCGTATAAGGAGAAAGCGCAAAATCAACCGTGGCGTGCCCGGTTGGGTCAATGGTTGCCCATTTCTGCAAGCTGGCGCCTGAGGGTGATAGAATTTCCAGGAGAAAGTTCGAACTCAATCCACTACCACTATCGCTCGCCGTAACATCAACCTCAACATGAATAGAGCCATCATCGGCGGTACTGACTGAGTTTACAGTAAGGGCATCAAGTGACGGTGCCACATCATCTGAAAGGGGATTGACGAGTTCCGTCTGTACGGTAAATCCCCGTTCGATTAATTGCTCTCTCGAGATTGATACTAAAGTATCGGTATTATCAATCGCCTGGATGGCTCGGATCTCGTATATGCCTGACTTTGCATATTCGAGGAGATCGATACGGGTTGTGAATGTAGTACCTTCTCCATTTCTTGAGAGGGTAATCCAAGTCTGTTCGTTATTTACTGCCCAGTAAAGTACTTGGATTGATTGTGTCTCAGAAAAGGTGGGCGAGAGTTCAACATCTAAGGACAGGAACGGTGTCGTTCCATCCGTATCAATCCCCGAAGTAAAATCTACGCTGGAGATATCACCGACGCCGGCAACATTGTCTATGTTGGTAGGTGAGGTGTTCATAATTGGAGTCATCCTATATGGTAGATAAGGAAGTGAATAATCTTGGACCGGAAAACCCCTTCTGATACCTCCTCCTTAACAAAACCGGGTTATCTACTTGATGCGATTTCCATGTTACATCGGATTGTTGAGATATGTTCGCGGTTATCTCGGATAGAGCAACCTGTGGCTTGTCTTACGTGGGGAACCAAGCATGGCGAGGGTTTCTGTCAGGTATTGCGTAGTTTCCTGCAGGTGACCTTACCGGTTGGAAGGGATAGCGTGTACAGGGATAGACTGGCAAGCAGATGCATGTATGGTGCCGTGTGTAGGGTGCGCTTAGCAAGAGCCATGGAAATAATGACCAGAATTCTGTGATAGAGGTATTCTGGTGGCTGGGCATCATTTCACCCGAGGCGACATTATTTAACCCAAGTTGCTACCTAGTGCGTTTTTCTCTCCTCTCCCTCCGGGAGAGGGGCCGGAGGTGAGGGCGTGATGCTGACGAATCAACAAATTCGCGCCCTCCCCCCAACCCCTCTCCCGGGGGGAGAGGGGCTTTTTCGTTTCTCACCGCATAGGTAGCAACTTGGGTTATTTATTACTTTATGGCATCCTCTCTAGTAAAATGACGGCCATGATCGTCCTTCTAATCGAACCCTGGAGAGATCCATGAAATTTGTCTTATGCACCTTCTTGACTTTGTTTTCCTTTGTTTTCTCTTCCACCGTATTGGCAAGTGAGCATGGCGGTGGTGGTGGTGGTGGGACCTATAAAGAACTTGCTCCGCCCTTTGTGGTTAATCTGCCCGATGTGCGCCAGAGTCGTTTTTTGCAGGTTGCGGTGGCCGTGTCTTCTCCCGATGAAGCGGTTCTTCACGCGGTAGAAGCTCATGCCCCCCTGCTACGCAACAATCTCATCATGTTGTTTACTGGGCAAACCAAGGATGTAGTAACTACTCGGGAAGGACGCGAGAAACTTCGTGCCGATGCGGAAGAGGTAGTCAATAAAGCCCTCAAGGAAGTTGGTTCTCATCCCATCGAAGCTCTTTATTTCACTAGCTTGGTGGTTCAGTAATCGCTCCAGGGTCACAAACGCTAGATCCAGAAGGCGAAGATTAGAAGATATTTTTTAACCTATAGAAAATATCTTTTGATGTTCGCCTTCTGGGTTCTAATATTTGCTGCTTGATATTATTGCCGAATGTGAAATTGTTCTTCGGTCTTGACCTCTTCCCACAACGTGTTCATTTGGTCCGGATCTAATTGGGACAGCGGGGTAGCATGGGCAGAGGCCAATGTTTCCATATGTCGGAAACGGCGCTCAAAGCGGGAGTTGACTTGGCGTAGTGCGGTTTCTGGATCAACGCGGTGGTGACGCGCTAGGTTGATGCAGGTGAAGAGGAGGTCCCCGACCTCGTCCATGATGCGTTGTGGGTCGGCGCCTTCGATCTGGGCTTGGCGTAGTTCCTCGGCCTCCTCGGCGAGTTTCTCGAGTACGGCGTTACTGTTTGGCCAGTCGAAACCTACCGTAGCTGCTCGTCTTTGCAGCTTCATGGCCCGCGTTAGCCCGGGCAGACCGTGACCCACCCCATCCATAAGGCTGGCTGTGGCCTCGCCACGGGCGGAGCGTTCCTTGTTCTTTTGTCGTTCCCAGGCGAGAGACAGCGCCTCCGGGTTACCGCCTGGGTCATCAGCAAAAACGTGGGGGTGACGTCGCACCAGTTTGTCTACGATAGCTGCGATCACTCCACCAAAATCGAATAATCCGCGTTCCTCTGCGATCCGGGCATAGAACACTACCTGGAACAGCAGATCGCCTAGTTCATCGCGCAGGGCGGTGAAATTCCCCTGATCGATGGTCTCGACCACCTCGTAGGCCTCTTCTAAGGTGTGAGGGATCAAGCTGGCGAAGGTCTGCTCTCGGTCCCAGGGGCACCCCCCCTCCGGGGCTCGCAAGCAGGCCATGACCTGAAGTAGTTCATCCATCGGGTGGACCGGATAGGGAGTATCAATGTGTGGTAGGTCTTTGCTCATAAGAAAATTTCTGAATTATTTTCGGTGAGATTCTGGGGGGTATCGGGTAATTATCTAGGCAAATGATGCCCTCTGGCCGAAGGTTACGGGCACTGGGTCGGGTCATCCGAATCTTCCGGCTCCCTTCCCGGAGACCGGTCTGCCCCTGTATCCTCGCCGAGATATCAAATCTGCCCCTGTTACTGTTGTCGGAGTTAGTAAACCAATGGGATATCTGCCCCTGCATACCAGCGCTCCCTCCCCTGTACTCACTGATCTTCCCGCTTTGGGTATGGATGCCGCTAGCCTTGCCGCTGATTTTCGTCGCCATTTTACCCACACCCTGGGACGTGACCGACACTGTATGACGGCTCACTACTACTACGAATCCCTGGCGCTGACGTTACGTGACCGCCTGATGGAACGTTGGAAGAATACCCAGTACACCTACGAGGGCTCTGACTGTCGCTTTGCCTACTACCTATCCATGGAATTTCTTATGGGACGGACGCTCGGGAATGCGGTGCTCAATCTTGGGCTCGTGGGTGAGGTGGGTCAGGCCATGGCTAGCCTGGGGTTGATTCAGGAGGAGATGGCCGCGAGTGAGCGTGACGCGGGGCTTGGCAACGGTGGTCTGGGGCGGCTTGCGGCCTGCTTCCTGGATTCCTGCGCGACGCTGCAACTTCCCGTGATGGGGTATGGCATTCGTTATGTCTACGGGATGTTTCGCCAGCGGATCGAGAACGGTCGTCAAGTGGAGGAACCCGATCATTGGATGCGTGATGGTAATCCTTGGGAGCTAGAACGCCCGGAATTCTCACAACGTATTCGTTTTGGTGGTCGTAGTGAGGTCTTCCGTGATGGTGATGGGCGATTACGGGCACATTGGTTAGATACCCAAGACGTATTGGCGGTGCCCTACGATGTTCCAATCCCTGGTTATCGCAACGGAACCGTCAACACTCTGCGTCTGTGGTCGGCGGCGGCTACTGATGAATTTGACCTGAGTGAATTTAACGCTGGTTCCTATACCGAATCCGTTCGTGAGAAAAATGCGGCCGAGCACATTACTATGGTGCTTTATCCCAACGACGCCAGTGAGAACGGAAAGGAATTGCGGCTGCGCCAGCAGTATTTTCTGGCCTCGGCGAGCCTGCAAGATGTATTGCGTCAGTGGGTTCATTGGCATGGCCGGGATTTTAGTGAGTTCGCGGCCAGGAATTGCTTTCAATTGAACGATACCCATCCGAGTTGTTCGATCCCTGAGTTAATGCGCCTGCTGATGGACGAATACGGGTTGGGTTGGGACGAGGCTTGGGCCATTACGACCCGGACCATGGCCTACACCAACCATACCCTCCTGCCCGAGGCCTTGGAACGTTGGTCGGTGCGCATGTTCCGTCAACTCCTACCGCGCCTGTTGGATATCATCTTCGAGATTAATGCCCGTTTTCTTACCGAAGTTGCACGCCGCTGGCCCGGAGACACCGCCCGACAACGGCGCATGTCTCTGATTGAGGAAGGAAACGAGCCCATGGTACGGATGGCCTACTTGGCTATTGTGGGCAGTTTTTCGGTCAACGGGGTGGCGGAACTCCACTCCCGACTCTTGGCGCGCGGACTGTTGCACGATTTCTACGACCTCTGGCCTGAGAAATTTAATAATAAAACCAATGGCGTGACCCAGCGGCGTTGGCTTGCGGGGTGCAATCCCGAGTTGGCAGCCCTTATTACCGAGACCATCGGTAGTGAAGGTTGGGTCTCAGATTTAGATCAACTGACACGTATCGCTCCTTTGGCCGATGACGCTAATTTTCGGGCACGTTGGCGTACGGTTCGGAATGAAGGCAAGGCACGTCTCGCCAGATTGGTCGAGATTGAGTGTCGGGTGTGGTTCGATACGCAGGCCCTGTTTGATGTCCAGGTGAAACGTATCCACGAATATAAACGCCAACTTCTCAATTGTTTGCACGTCATCCACCTCTACGACCGCATCAAACGTGGTGATACCGCAAACTGGACCCCACGTTGTGTACTCTTCGGCGGCAAGGCGGCCCCTGGTTATCTGTTAGCTAAACGGATCATTAGACTCATCAATAGCGTGGCTACGGTCATCAATGGCGACCCGGCGGTAGGCAATCTGTTACGGGTGGCCTTTCTACCGGATTACCGGGTTTCGGCGATGGAGGTGATCTGTCCAGGTACCGACCTTTCGGAGCAGATCTCTACCGCCGGTAAAGAGGCCTCAGGGACCGGTAACATGAAATTTATGATGAATGGCGCGGTAACCATCGGAACCTTGGACGGGGCCAATATCGAGATCCGCGAGGCGGTGGGGGCTGACAATTTCTTTCTCTTTGGACTCACCGCCGAAGAGGTGGAGGTCCAGCGTCGCGCCTACGACCCCAATGCCATTATTGCCGCAGACGAAGACCTTTTACGGGTTATGCGCCTGCTAGAAAGTGGCCATTTCAATCAATTCGACCCCGGCATCTTCCAAGGGATTGTTGATTCACTGCGCAGTCCCCACGACCCGTGGATGACTATTGCTGATTTCCGTAGTTTCGTGGAGGCGCAACGGTGTGCCGCCGCTACCTATCGTGACCAAGAGACTTGGACACGCATGAGTATCTACAATACCGCCGCCAGTGGTCGCTTCTCGACGGATCGCACCATCGCTGACTATAACCGAGAGATTTGGCGGCTTACTCCAATTCCAGCGAAGGGATAAGTTGGATTCAATCTCTAAACGTTAGACCAGAACCTTAAAAGATCTTTTAGGGTTCTGCGCCGGGGTTTGAATTTGATCTTGGTTCTGAACTATTGACTTGACTGAGGGGAGGGAGCAGTTCAATGATTGATTTGTTCGACGCTTCCGGCCAGCGTGTATCCCTCGGAAAGAAGCTCGGTACTGGTGGTGAAGGGGTTGTCTATGATGCACCGGTGTATGGACCTGATTTTGTTGCGAAGGTCTATCACCATCCGTTGTCTCCGAATCGCCAGGCCAAGCTCTTGGCAATGGTGGAAGGGGGCAATGAATCTTTGCGTAAGGTTGCGGCGTGGCCCGTGGATACCATTTACGCAACGCCCCGAGGGGCGGTTTGTGGTTTTGTCATGCCGAAGGTTATCGGCTATGAGCCTGTTCACCACCTCTATGGACCGGGGCACCGCAAACAACAATTTCCAAATGCGGATTGGGCGTTTCTGGTCAATACCGCACGCAACGTAGCAGCAGCGTTTGATGTCATTCATTCCCATCATCATGTGATCGGCGACGTTAATCAGAACAACGTAGTGGTTGCACGTAGTAGCGTCGTCAAGTTAATCGATTGTGATTCTTTCCAGGTTACGACCGCGACCAAGCACTATCTGTGTGAGGTCGGCGTCGGTCATTTTACCCCGCCGGAATTGCAGGGGCACTCTTTTCATGGAGTACATCGAACTCGTAATCATGACAATTTTGGATTAGCGGTTCTCGTCTTTCATTTGCTGTTGATGGGGCGTCATCCCTATAGTGGGGTCTATTCTGGGACCGGGGAGATGCCGGTTGAAAAGGCTATCCAGGAATTTCGTTTTGCGTTTGGGAGTAATGCCGCTGCAAAGAAGATGGCGCCACCGCCAAATAGTGTAACTCTCAATATACTTCCTCCAGCAATTGCCTGGCTGTTCGAACGGGCATTTGCCGAAGAAAATACCCATCATAAGAATCGTCCCACAGCCCGGGAATGGCTTAGCGCCCTCGACGCATTAAAGGGGCAGCTCCAGACCTGCAACCGTGTAGCCAGTCACCAGTATTTCGATGTTCTCGATGCCTGTCCCTGGTGTCTGCTTGAACAACAAGCCAGGATCTTCTTTTTCAATTCCCCGGTAGATGCTGGTTCGGTCGGTTTTGATTTTGAACCGAGTAAGTTTGATCTTGCCAGAGTATGGGATGAGATAAACGCAATTCCCTCACCAGGAGCGGCCCCGCTTGTCAATCCGGCCGCGCTACGGGTACATCCAACCCCCTTACCCGATGAATTGAACAGCTCCTTCCGTATTTTCAAAGCGAGTCGCTATCGTCGCGAGCGGAAAAGACGCGAGGCCGCGCTGGAAAATGCCCGCAGTGTCTTTGCCTCACGTCTCGCCAAGTGGAAGGAAGAGGCCGGTGATGAGGTATTTAACAAAAAGTTTCGGGAACTTTTCCATTTTCATCTGGAGTACGAGCAACTACTGCGCATTTTTGAAATAGAACGCGAGCAGTTCCGCATCCAGACACAGGGCCGACCGCTGGTACGCCTATTGAGGATCATCTTTCGACGGAAATCCCAGAAGGCGGCCGTGGTGTCGGTGGGAATATCGCGAGTAACGGACCAAAAAACCGCGAAAAAGAATCAGAAAACGGGCGCAAAGAAAAAAGGCCGGGGTTTCTTCGGTCAAGCCAAGGATGAGGTATCGGAGGATACTACCGCTTTTGTGCAACGCTTTATCCATCAACGTGATCAACTAGAGGTAGCATTGGGGGGCGGGGCAGCGCAATTACGACAGTTGCATGAACAGATTATCTTTACTCGTCAGGCAATGTACACCCCATTGATGGATGCGGCGCAGGTTCTTGCCCAGGCAGAGGCGGATTTGCGCGTGATGCGCGAATAACGCGGAATCGCTGGCCTACCGTAGACGTTTCAATATTGAGTCCCCTCCGAAAAGCGGGGGACTCATGATTATGTTCCACACATTCGCTGCATTGGTGAAGAGAAAACCGGGAAAGGAAAGAAAACGCGTACCGCCCGACGCTGGGTGGTCGAGCGGACAATTGCCTGAGTGAAAGATTTTCGGGCGATTCGTTACCCGTTACATCTGTAAAGCAAGAAATTACTTGGCGATGGTCCATTTAGGTTGTGCATTGATTATCTTGAGGAAAATCATAAATAACGCAAATTCTGTGCCGGACATCCTCTAGGCCTCACGGACTTTTCTTCGATAGGGTTGCTCTAACCGGCGATGCTTGCGGGTGTAACTGCTCAGTTACGGTTATTCTGCTCATTCCTCTGGGTCGGCGAGCCAAGCAACGATGCGTTCGAGACGTTCCAGAGGGTCGTCCAACTCCAATAGAGTCTGCTTGAAGGCTAAACCCAAGGGCAGAACCTCCGCGAGACGACCACCAACCCAGACCGCATCATCCATGCGGCGCGGGCCAGGGTCATAGACCGCCCCCAACCGATTCAGTAACTCCTCGAGGCCACGAACCAGGGCAGCGTAGGTCTGGGGTAGGAAAACCTCGGGCTCGGGGGGCAACAACTCTACCCGGGCAAGGATGAGTTGGTCCGGTTGCACTCGTCGTTCGCGTATCCGCACCCGTCGCTCACCCTCCGTGAGTAGGTTGAGCAATCCGTCCGGTCCTTGATCCCAATCGCGAATGCGCACCAACGTCCCAACATCATGAGGCAAGGCGGCATGACCCACCTCGTTGCCCGAGCGGATCAACACCACTCCAAAACCGATATCTTCGCGCAAACAACGGGCAACCATCTGCAAATAGCGTGGCTCGAAGATACGCAAGCGCAACGTCCCGCCAGGAAAGAGGACGCTATGTAGCGGAAAAAGAGGCATCTCAGGTTCATTCATACTCATGGTCCTCTCCCACCACTCTCTCGGGGTTCACCCCAACGCACCAAAAGTTGATGTTCAATACCGAGGTGGTCAAGAACCCGCGCCACCACGAAGTCCACAACGTCCGCAACGGACGTTGGCCAATGATAGAAACCCGGATTGGGGGGCAAAATCACCACGCCTAGACGCGCTAGGCGTAGCATATTTTCGAGGTGGATAACAGAAAAGGGAGATTCACGGGGTACCAGAATCAATCGGCGTCCTTCCTTGATACAGACATCCGCTGCACGTTCGATGAGATTGTCGGAGCTACCGACCGCAATGGCGGCTAACGTCCCCATGGTACATGGACAAACCACCATCGCCGCAGGAGGATTGGACCCCGAAGCCAAAGACGCCGACCATTCCTGATGACCAAAAACACGCAACCGACCCGCAGCAACGCCATAGCGTCGTATCAGAATCCCCTCTATCTCACAAGACTGTTCAGGAAGATTGAGGTCGGTTTCCATGGCGAGTACCACCCGAGCCGCCGGCGACACCATCAGGTAGACCCGCTGTTCCGCCTCCAATAGACATTCCAACAAGCGAAGACCGTAAGGAGCGCCGGAAGCGCCAGTGTAAGCAAGGGCAATGGGTCCGACAGACATAACGTGCCCCCTTATTTGATGTGGGCAAGGATCCCGTCCAACTCGTCCAAACTATTGTACTGAATGACCAATCGTCCTTTACCCCGCACACCATGATGGAAAACAACCTGTGCCCCAAGACGCTCCGCGAGATCGTCCTGAAGGCGACGAATGTTGGGGTCAACGGAACGGGAACGCTCTGACGCGGGTTTTTCCTTGGGAGGGGGAGGAGCATCCGCCAAAAGATTGCGCACCAATTCCTCGGTCTCACGCACGGTCAGCTCTTGGCCTGCTACCGTACGCGCCGCCTCGATCTGGCGCTCGCGGTCCTCCAGGGCAAGCAGGCTACGGGCATGACCCATCTCCATGTCCCCGTTCTCGACCATGGTTCGAACCTCGGGCTGGAGGGACAATAACCGCAACAGATTGCTCACCGCCGCACGGGAACGACCCACCGCCTGGGCCGCCTCCTCGTGGGTAAGGGAAAACTCATTTACCAGACGTTGGAGGGCAGTAGCCTCCTCCAGAGGATTGAGATTTTCTCGCTGGATATTTTCGATGAGGGAGATGGCTAATGCAGCGGAGTCAGGGACATCCCGCACCACCGCCGGAATCTCGGGCAGCCCCGCCATCTGGGACGCACGCCAACGCCGCTCGCCCGCGATCAACTCATAGCGAGAACCGTCCCCCAGCGGACGCACCACCACCGGCTGGACCACTCCCTGGACGCGGATCGAGGCGGCCAGCTCCTCCAAGGTATCCTGGTGCAAGTCTACCCGTGGCTGATAACGGCCCCGTTGGATCCGATCCACGGAGATCTGACGCAACTGTGGCCCCGTTGGCAGGGTCTCAACCACTGCCACAACCTCCGTCGCCATCTCTCCAGTCATCGGTGCCTTGGGCGGTTGCCCTTCACTCTGCTCACGCTCACCACTTGCTACCCCAAGCAATACATCCAAACCTCGCCCCAGACCTCGCCTCTTCACCGTAATCGTTCTCCAAAATCCACGCGGTATACGCGCGTCCGGGGAGTGTACCCTGTACCAAGACTTCCCGGAACGCCGCCACTAGCCGCTGGTAAAACCGAAAGAGATCAGGCGGCGCTACACTGCCACCTCCCGACCTTTCATCCCAACTTTTCGCCTGCACCTCGAAGCGGCCAACCGCTACGGTGTCTTAATCGGAAAAGCCGCCTCGCGACGCGCCATCTCGCTGGCTAGGGCCATATAGGCCAGCGCCCCACGAGAACCACGGTCATACAACAACACCGGCTGGCCGTGGCTGGGGGCCTCTGCCAAGCGCACATTACGCGGGATGATCGTGGTATAAACCTGATCTCGAAAATGGGTAAGAAGCTGTATCGACACCTCGTTAGCGAGATTATTGCGCGGGTCGAACATGGTGCGCAGGAGGCCAGCGATCCGCAATTGAGGATTGAGCTTGGTACGGATCTTTTCGATGGTATTAATCAGGGAGCTAAGCCCTTCTAGTGCGTAGTATTCACACTGGATCGGGATCAGGGCGGCGTGGGCCGCCACCAGTGCGTTCACCGTCAACATATTGAGGGAAGGGGGACAGTCCACCAGGATGTAATCGTATTTGTCCCGCACCTGCGCTAGGGCAAGGCGCAGACGCTGCTCTCGCATCTTGGCATCGAGCAGTTCCACCTCGGCGGCGGTCAAATTGCCATTGGCAGGCGACAACGCATAACCCGCCTCGGACAGAGGCACCACCACCTCGGAGAGGTGCAAGTTACCCATTATCATCTCGTAGCTAGACCCCTTTTCGAGGCGAGCTTTGTCTACGCCACTGCCCATGGTGGCATTGCCCTGGGGGTCTAGGTCCACCAATAGCACACGGTGCTGATTGGCCCCCAGAGATGCCGCTAGGTTGACACTGGTCGTGGTCTTACCAACTCCACCCTTCTGATTGGTTACTGCGATAATCTTGGCCATTTGGATAAATTCTGTGCTCTCTATCTGTCAGGCACCCGGCCCGAAACCTTGATAACGGACAATGCAACGACTCGTCACCATCGGGCATTCTATCGAAGATATCCACCTCATCCATAGCTAACCATCCGAATTACCAACCTAATTTTACAGCCCCAGTCCTCGTGCGGTTTGATAGAAGACAAAAGATACCAACCAGGCCAATCCCACCGACCAAGCCAACGACAGAAGGGTGTAGGAAAGGCTACGAGACTCGCTACGGAGGGTCGCCAGTGCAGAAAGGCAGGGAACATACAACAAGGTAAAGAGCATAAAACTGACGCCCTGTACCCAATCAATCTGGCCAGCCATGATTCCCGCCAAGGCGTCACCCGAGGCGCCGTAGATGACAGCAAGCGATCCAATCACAATTTCCTTAGCGACAAAACCAAAGATTAGGGCGATCGCAAGACGCAGATCGATACCGATGGGGTCGAGCACCGGGGCAAGGGCGGTGCCAATATGACCAGCCCAGGTGGCAGGACTAGCCGGGGCGACATCCGTGGGTAGGTGGGTAAGCAACCACACCATCACGACCCCCAGGATGATGAAAGAGGTAGCACGGCGCAGGAAGTGATGGATTTCCAGCCAGCCACGCAACCACATCTGACGAATCGTGGGCAGACGATAGGGCGGTAGCTCTAGGGCAAAAGGCTCTTGGCTACGAAAGGTTTTGCGAAATAGAAAGGCAGTCAGGAAGGCAGCTGCAAAGCTCATCAGATACAGACCGAACAGGACCAGCGGGGCACGAATCGGATCAAATAAGGCAGCCGTCAAGAAAATGAAGACCTGAAGCCGCGCTGAACACAGCGAGAAGGGGATAATCAACATACTGAGTAGGCGCAATGGACGTGAGCGCATCACTCGAGTCCCCATCAAGGCTGGGACGTTGCATCCAAACCCCATCAACAGCATCACGAAACTGCGCCCATCTAGTCCCATGCGAGCCATCAAGGCATCGGTTAGGAAGGCAGCCCGAGATAGATAGCCACTATCCTCGACCAATGCCATGAATAGGAAAAACAGAATGATCAGCGGAACAAAGGAGGCTACCGTCCCAACACCATCATAGATCCCATCCGCCAATAAACCTTGAAGCAGTGACGGCATACCGCTGCTGTCGAGCAGCGGGACCAAAACCGCCCCCTTGAAACCTTGCAGAAGGGTGGCAATAACGTCCTGGAGTGGCTTACCCAGGGTAAAAACTCCCTGAAACAACAGATACATCAACCCGAGAAAGAGCGGTGGACCGAAGAGGGGATGGAGGGCAACTCGGTCAATGCGATCGGTGATGCTGTCAGGCAGGTGTCGGGGGATGTCTACTGTCGCCCGCAGGACCTGCTCCATCTCCACCTCGATCTGATGATTCGTACCGAAGCCCGCGCACAGTTCTGCCAAAGGCAGAGAATGGTTATGGCTGAGGGCGCGACGGATCGTCTCCTGAGCCGTGGAATAACCCTCACCATATTTGGCAGAGAGCATCACCACCGGCATCTCCAACAATTGCGCCATCTCAACCGTATCTACACGGATGCCAAGATGACGCGCCTCATCCGCCATATTAAGCAGCACTACCGCCGGTAATCCCAGGTGTTTGATCTGAAGGGCAAGACTCAGTTGGCGTTCGATCTGAGTAGTGTTGAGGATGATAAGTACTAGATCGAGTGGGTTGTGCTCCAAGAAGTGGCGCACCAACATCTCATCATCGGTAAAACCATGCAGATCGTAGACTCCGGGCAGATCTACCAGTTCCACCATATCGCCACCCAACAACAGCCGAGCCCCCAACAGCTCCACCGTGACTCCAGGCCAGTTACCCACACGGGCAGAGGCCCCGGTCATGCGATTGAATAGGGTAGATTTGCCGGTGTTGGGCATACCCAGCAAGGCGATATGTTTCATCAGTGTCCCCGAGAAACCCCGCCCTTGAGGGCGGGGAGGAAAGGGGACGGTTTTTTTCCGCCCCATTGGATAGCAAAATCTTTAAAGTTGCCGGTCTTTCCCGGCTGTCAGCCCGTAAGGGCCTAGTGACGCACACCTTACGGTGTGGCTCCCCTCGCCAATGTTGCAACGCAGCTTCGATTCTTGCGAACCTTGCAGCAGACCGTTTCGTGCGTACCCGTCGCGTGTCTGCTTCTGCTGCTTTCAGAGCTTGGAGTTGAGGAAGCGCCCCAAGGTGAGTCTTGTACTTCGTTGCAACGTAGTCCGATTTCTCGGACTAAGGCTGGTCAATCTCGGGCTTGCTTTCACAAGCCACGGGCTTTAGCCCGGGGTGATTGACGGCGAAGGACCGCTATCGGTGGGCAACCATTCACTCTCCCCTCCCAACGGGAGAGGAAGTGGTTACATTCGGTGGGACTCAGCAATTAGCACAGGATACATGTCGCTGAGGTTAGGGGGGGGTCGGTGACCGTCTGGCGCAGTATCAAACCGAAGAGACATCGATACGGGCTGCCTCGGCGCGACGCAGCATCACATCAGTAGTACCCAGACGAATCTGGATAGGTCCTCCCAGTGGAGCACAACGTACCACCGTCACCGGGCGACCAATTCTAAAACCGAGGGCGGCAAGTCGATGGGCAAAACCATCCACCGCGTGTAGACCCCGCACCACCGCCCCCTGTCCTGCTACAAGGGTCGACAGAGAAATGGTAGAGAGGGAGGGAAACGTAGACATTGGGATACCTTAGATTGTGGAGATTTAGCAAACTGTTCTGCCCTGAGTGACGAAATCATCCCCCGAACAGACAGAACATTAATGAGTTTTAGCCTTCTTGGGGGTACCACTCAATGCACTGTCGCCCTCCCTGACACACTGCCCGCAACCATTACAATCGGTGCAATCTCGAGTTTGGATCCGATCCAACGCCTGCCCCAAACTCACCGCACTACGCCGACAGGCGACAAAGGGCAAACCATGATCCTTTGCCATCTGCTTGAAGTTTCTTGCTACGTTGTGACCAATGAAATCAGTGAACAACACCATTAACTCAGCCTTACCCATAGCACCCACCACCTTACGCTGGGCACCAGGGTTACGACCCGCAATGTGCAAAGAATCGTTATAACCACGATTCTTTAACAGTTGATCGATGTTACCTAGGCGATCCGCCCCTACTAGGATGACCATGTGTCGCCTCCAGTGATTTGTTGAGCATCGTACGCCTTTATTAAATGATAAGGATTCTCATTTCCGGTGTCAACACACGCCGAGAAAATCACAACTTTACCAGAAAAGGGGAATAACCAATTGATTTATCAAGGAAGGATAGCTAGAAGGGGGATATTAGTGGTGCATGGTGAGGTGGGCATGCGTCCCTTGGCCTACCCACACGGAACGGAGGTAATAACGGAGGTGATGTAGCGCCTAATCCCTATCAGCAATTTCTAGCTTCAGCCTCCCCGTGGGCTCCATCCTCCCATACCTGTTTCAGAATCATCACCGGCAAGACGCAATCCTTGGATTTCAGCCTGCTTGCCTTCACTGAGATTGATACGTAGGCGCAGATTATTTTGAGAGTCGGCATTCCGTAGTGCTTCTTCCTGGGTAATCAGTCCCTCTTTGTAGAGTCGGTAGAGGTCGCTGTCGAAGGTACGCATTCCCTGGGGCTCCGAACGCTCCATTACTGCCTTAATGCCGTCAAATTCCCCACGCTTAATCAAGTCGGCGATTAGTGGACTGGCAAGTAGGATCTCAAAGGCCCCCACGCGTCCACCGCGAACACCTGGAATAAGTCGTTGCGAGATTACCGCCCGCAGGTTGAGCGATAGATCCATGAGAAGCTGGGAACGTTTTTCCTCGGGGAAGAAATTGATGATTCGGTCAAGCGCCTGATTGGCGTTATTAGAATGGAGCGTACTGATACAGAGGTGGCCGGTCTCAGCAAAAGCGATGGCGTGTTCCATCGTCTCTCGTTCTCGGATCTCACCAATCAGGATAACGTCTGGTGCCTGTCGTAATGTGTTTTTGAGTGCGTCGGCATAACTCTCAGTATCGACCCCCACCTCACGCTGATTAACAATAGAACGTCGATTGGGATGAACAAACTCCACAGGGTCTTCAATGGTGATAATGTGGCCAGAGCTATTCGCGTTTCGATAATCAATCAGGGAAGCGAGCGAGGTTGATTTACCTGAACCAGTGGCCCCAACCACCAGTACGAGGCCACGCTTGATCATGATGACCTTACTCAGGATCGTCGGCAGCCCCAAAGTTTCCATCGAGGGGATAATGGTGCGAATATGACGCACCACCATGGCCACCTGATTGCGCTGTTTGAAAATATTGATGCGAAAACGCCCGGCACCGGCCAGAGAATAGGCAAGATTCATCTCAGGGCGACGTTCGAAGACCTCGATTTGATCCGGTCGCATAAGCGGATAGGCAATACTTCTAACCCGATCCGGGGGAAGCAACGTTGGCTCTATGGGAGTCATGACCCCATCCACTTTGATACTGGCGGAGGCGGCGGTGGTCAAATAAAGGTCAGAGGCATTTCGGGATACCATGATCCTCAAATAATCATCTAATTCCATCGTCTGAGTTCCTCCAAGGGAAGATAGGGGAGCTAACCATTTACGCCTCCAAACGGGAGAGGAAAACGGCCAAACTACTGGGTTATCATTCTGGCAAGGATTGCCGGAATCCAGGGCATAGGGATATAATCCGTTGGGCGCACCCACCATAACCTCTGGATTCTGACATCCCCCAGCGGAATAACGAATAGGCGGCAACTTGGGCTAATGTGATAACTTACGCAACGTCATTGGTCGTTTATATTTTGCGTGCCTGTTCGGCCGCATTGCCAATATAGGTTGCAGGGCTCAACGTCTTCAAGCGTACCCGCTCCTCTTCGGGGATCTCCGTTAGAGTGTCCACAAAGGATTCCAGCGAGGCTTGATCGACGGCGTGACCACGGGTCAGGGCCTTAAGTCGCTCGTAGGGTTGGTCCAGTTGATAACGACGCATCATGGTTTGGATGGGCTCCGCCAGGATTTCCCAGTGATTGCCCAGATCTTGTGCGAGGATCGCCACGTTTACCTCCAGTTTGTTCAAGCCGAGCAGCGTCGAACGATAAGCAAGAACGCTATGCCCAATCGCCACGCCCAAGTTGCGCAACACGGTAGAATCCGATAAGTCACGCTGCCAGCGGGAGACCGGGAGCTTCTCCGCCAAGTGGGTGAGTAGCGCATTGGCGATCCCAAGATTACCCTCAGCATTTTCAAAATCGATGGGATTAACCTTGTGAGGCATAGTCGAGGATCCCACCTCGCCAGCAACCGTACGACTCCGAAAGTAATTCAACGAGATATAACCCCAGATATCTCTCGAAAAATCCAACAACACCGTATTGAACCGTACGACCGCGTGACATAACTCAGCGATGCTGTCATGGGGTTCGATCTGAGTAGTGTAGGGATTCCACTCCAGACCAAGGTCGGTAACAAATGCCCAGGCCAGGGCGGGCCAATCTACATCGGGATAGGCGACCAAGTGGGCGTTGTAATTACCCACGGCGCCGTTGATCTTGCCAAATATCGGGACCGCCGCCATCTGGTCGCGGGCACGTCCTAGGCGGTGAACAACATTGGCCAATTCTTTACCCACGGTGGTGGGAGAGGCAGGTTGTCCATGCGTACGCGCCAACATGGGCGTTGTAGCGTAGCGGTGGGCCATCTCGGTCAGGGCGCTGGTAAGTTGACCCATGAGGGGAAGCAATGCCTGGGCACGAGCTTCACGCAGGATCAAAGCATAGGCAAGGTTATTAATATCCTCGGAGGTGCAAGCAAAATGAATAAATTCCGAGATAGCCGCGAGTTCCTCGTTGCCCACCACCTGCTCCTTCAGGAAATACTCCACAGCCTTAACATCATGACGGGTAGTACGCTCAATATTTTTGACCCTTTCTCCCTCCTTTACGCCAAAATTCGCCACGATGTCCTCCAACAAACGGACCGCATGGGCGGATAGCGGCGGCACCTCGGGAATACTGGGATGAATGGCAAGGGCTTGCAGCCAACGCACCTCGACCAGAATACGGTGACGAATGAGCCCAAGTTCGCTGAAGAGAGGGCGTAGCTCGGCGAGCTGCTGGGCGTAGCGGCCATCTAGGGGCGAGAGGGCAGTAAGAGGAGACAAATCCATGGGGTTTTGGCCTTCGAACGAGGAAACGGCCGATATTAACTCAAGTGGAGGCTACTAGCGTAAAATTGCATAATCACCCGTTTAGTCTGCGCACTTGGCTCACTTACCCAACCCAAGTTGCTACCTAACCTGAGTTCGACGTAAGCAATCAGGGATTTGTTAAACATCTCATCACATTC
>CAUYTY010000231.1 GCA_963575655.1 Gammaproteobacteria bacterium
AGATGTAGTGCTTGAAGTCGCCGGAGTCGATAGAGCCCCGGAGCAGGTCGGCGGCACCCCAGAGGTGGCGTTCGAGATCGGGCAGGGTCAGGGTGGGCATGTCGAAGATCCTCAATCCAATTCAAATAGCCCGCGCAGATACAAGGATGCGGTTCGTTCCTTACCGTATCCCTACATGGGCCAATTTATTAAGCACGAAATCAGTCCGCCCCGAGGGTCAGGATATCTTGCGCCCGACGTTCCCAGGAATAGCGTGTTCGAGCCAGGGCCTGGGCGGCTTGGGCGCGCGCCTGGGCGGCGGCAGGGTTTGCCGCGATAGCGTGTAACACGATTGCGAGGGAGTCAGGGTCATCACTGTCGATGAAGGTCACATGCGAATCATCAACTACCTCGGCGATCGAGGGGAAGCGACTCACCACCGCCGGGATACCACTCGCCATCACCTCGAAGAGCTTGAGGGGTGACATCCAACTGTGGGTGGTCACGGCTCGGGTGTAGGGCAACAACACGGTATCGAAGGACCGGATCAGGCGTGGTATGTCCCGGTGAGGCCAGGCGGGCATGATCCGGACATTGGGACGGTCCAGGCCCGCCGCCCGTGCTGCGGCGACCTCGGTCGCCGTTCCACCGACCAGGACAAAGCCGTGGTCTGGTAGTTGCTCGGCGGCCTGGCGAATCAACCCAAGCCCCCGTTCTGGGCGCATCGACCCGTAATAGAGATGGGTCAGGCGCGTCGCAAGGGATGGCCTCTGCTCGGGTGGCAAGGGTTCGGCAGTGGCAAACCGCTCGACCTCGACACCATCGTGACAGACCGTTACACGCTCCGGGGCGAAGCCATCGATCTCGATCAAATGGCGGCGCAATCCCTCCGAGATCGCCACAATCCGTACCCTTTCCCCCAACCACGAGGCCACCCATCGGGCACGGGGCGCTAGTCCCTGATGAAGTTCCAACACCACCTGTCGAGCCATTTGTTGAGCAACCAACGCCACGCCTAGGTTGCGCGTGAACAGCAGGGCCGGAGGGGCCTCGTATAATGGGCGTCTCAGTCGCAACGCAAATTCGGTATAACGCCCAATTCCGTGGCGCAACCGACAACCAATCGGCCGAAGCGTCACCGGAAGCTCATCTAGCCACGCTACCCGTGGCCCAAAATCAGGCCATAGATAACTTACCTCGGGGGTCACTCGACCAAATGCCGTCAGCATCTGGCCGGTTTGCAGCACATGGGCGGTCTCGGCTTCCATGATCATGTTGTTGGCCACTACCAGCCCGGAGAGTGGAGATTTTGTGTAGGTAGACATTGGAGAAAATCGTCGTTCGTCGGCCGGAATTACAGTGACAAGAAGTAGCGAAGCTGGGCAAGATCCCAACCAGCCAGCAGGCCTACCCGCCGGATGGCAAAAGGCGAATCACCCGTCGCCATCGCGCCCCAAAGAGTCGTCAGAAACGAGCGATAGCCGAGGCGGGCCGCTAGGGCCGGGTCGCGATTGGTCTGAAAATCTCGTCCGGGTTTGCCCCAGGGGCAGCAGAAGTGATGACAGGGTTGACCGAGAGCCGCTTCAATCCGTGCCTTGGAATCAGCCAATTCGGATTCAACCTCAGTCGTGCCCAGCTCGATAAAACGTCGCTGATGGTTCACGCCGTGGGAGCCAATCGTGACCCCTGTTGCCTGGAGCACACGACAATCCTCCCAGGTTAGAAATGATACAGGCCGTCTCCGGGTTCCGAAGAAGCGTTCGTGACCGGCACGCCAGTCACCAGGGTGCTCGGCGACCAGGTGGGAGATTACGAAGACCGCCGCTGGCGCCCGGTGTTCGACGAGGAGAGGCAAGGCATGGGTCAGGATGTTGCGAAAACCATCGTCAAAGGTCAGGCAGAAATAGCGGCCATCCAGAGGCTCCCCACTGGCCAGCAGTTCTACCGCCTGATCAAGGCCAATGAATTCGCCGTGTTGGCGCATGGCCGCCAGGTGACGGGCGAATCCACAGCGTTCGTCCGCAAAAACGTGGTGATAAAACGGAAAGCGTAACCAGGAAGATGTCGTGCCGCCGATCCGTCGGCCTCGGGCCTTGATTCGGGTTGCAACCCGCTGGGTTGCCTGATGGACCCCCCATCTCCAGGCCTGGAGTGCCTGGTGTTCCCGATAGGTGTCGGCATAGCGCGGGGGTACCGGGTGGGGCGTTGGCCATGCCACGTAGAGATCGGCTACCGTCTTGGCATAATCCGCCCAGGTATGGCGTGCGGCGGTACTGTGCGCCACTGCGCCCAGACGCTGGCGGAGCTGTGCATCGCCAAGCATCCGGGCGAGCGCCGTTGCCAACGCGTCCACGTCCGCAGGGGGTACCACTAACCCGTCCACCTCGGTCTCAATGACCGATCCGCCGTGCGACGAAACGATCACCGGCAGGCCATGGGCCATGGCTTCGAGGACCGCCTTGGCGGACCCCTCCATCAGACTGGGCAGGACAAAGAGATCGGCGCTTTCAAACCAAGGCGTCATGTTGGCCTGGAAGCCCACTGTCCGGACGTTTGGCGGGGCCTTGGCCAAGACTTCCGACATTTCCTTGAAGAGCCGACCGCACAAAACTAGCTCGGCAGAGGTGGTGAGGTCCGGCGGCAGTCGTCGCCAAGCCTCGATCAAAAAGGGGATTCCCTTGCGCAGATTGACGTTACCAGCAAACAAGACGCGCCAGCGCGGGCCTTCTCGGGGAACGGGTTGGGAAGACGGGACCACCGGGTCCGCGCCGAAAGGAATCACCACCGCCTTACCATGAACCTCAGCCGGGAGACTGTCGCGAACAAACCGGGAGGGACAGACCAGCCGGTCGGCGAGGGTTAGACAGCGATCAAGGGCCGGATCGTCGAGTGAGCCGAGTGCCCGAGGATCAAACCGGCCCGCCGCGATCAGGGGCTCATAGCAACGCGGATGAGCCATCTGTAGGTCGAGTACTAGGGGTACTCCCTGGGCGTGCCAGAAGGCTGCGGTCTCCGGCAGTGCGTCCCACAGATGTACGGCGCGCGGCCGCCACTTCATTTGGCGACAGAGGGCGAGACAACGTCGATCGAACAGGGCTTGCTCGATGGCCCGGGCGGGCAGGGTCGGCCAGAGTTTGACCCGCACGGCGTTGAGGGTGCGCGGGATTAAACTCCGGCCTGGGAGTGGAAAACGGATCGGCTGGTAAGATACCGCGCTGCCTCGGGCAATAACGACCGGGTTCAGTTGACCAAACCGGACAATTTGATAGGGACGGAACCCTGGCGTATTGCGTCCACCAAAAACCGCGTTGACAAGGTAAAGGATGTTGCTGTCAGTAGGCGTGGATAGGGACATCAGAAGACTCTGAAATGTTTGACGAAGATTAACCTGGAAGACCCGCTCATGTCCTTTGTCCTATCGAAATTGTTGTGGATTGTGGTTACGCCTGGGCATTTCCTGATGCTGGCCTTGGTTACTGGCGTGATGTTGCAGCGTTGGAGAGGGGAGCGTATGCAACGTTGGGGGCGGCAGGTCACGCTGGGGGTGGCGAGTATTCTACTCGGGTTTACGATTTTCCCAGTGGACCAGTGGCTCATTCAACCTCTGGAGCACCGCTTTCCCATACCCGTACTACCGGATCGGGTCGATGGAATTATCGTTTTAGGTGGGATGGTTGATACCACGCTCAGTCTTGCCTGGGGACGCCCCAAGCTGAACCATGAGGCGGACCGTCTGACCGAATTTGTCTATCTGGCCCACCGTTATCCCCAGGCGCGGCTGGTGTTTTCTGGTGGTTCAGGGGCGTTGGGAGATGGTGGTCCCAGTGAGGCATCGGTAGCCCGCGAGATCCTCTCCCGTCTTGACCTGTCTCCAACTCGAGTGTTGTTCGAGGATCAGTCGCGCAACACCTACGAGAATGTGTTGTTCAGCCATCAAATGGTCCAGCCCAAGGCCAGTGAAACCTGGGTATTGATCACCTCGGCGGCCCTGCTACCCCGCACCATCGGTCTGTTTCGTAAGGTTGATTGGCCGGTCATTCCCTATCCTGTCGCCTTTCGCGCTGGCCGCGAGATCGCACTGCCTCCCTCTCTCGATCTTGCCAGCACGTTGTGTCACTTCGACGAAGCGATACACGAATGGTTGGGCCTCCTGGCCTATTGGCTTATGGGTCGAACCGATGATTGGTTTCCTAATCCTGGCTACCTTGGCGCGAATTAACCCTATGCCTAGCTCGCTTACTCGCCTTCTGGCTCGTGGTTCGACCTTGCTGAGTGGTAGCGGCGTCGCCCTCGTGGCGTCTTTTTTGCAGACCGTCCTGATGGTCCGGGGCTTGGGGCCGAAGGACTTTGGCGTCTGGGCCGGGATGCAGGCGTTTTGCGCGGTAGTGGCCTCGCTATGTACCTTTCGTACCAGCGAGCCGGTGACCCGGTATCTGGTCGGATACCGGCAAGACCAAGACCACGAGGGGATGAGGCTACTGCTGGGCACTGCCCTGGTCGTCGATGCCACCACCCAGTGTCTTGCCATCCTGATCATCGTGCTGGTGGCGCCCTGGTTGGCGCCTAGCCTGCCTGGCGGAGAAGCCACCGCTGGCCTTTACCCCCTATTCGCGCTGGCCCTGTTGCGTAGCCTGTTCGATCACACCTGGTTCAGCGTCGCCCGGGATCTTGGCCAGTACGCCCGTATCGCCACCCTCAACGCAGGATTCCCAGGGTTACGACTGGCCTTCGTGGTCGCGCTCTGGTTGACGGATGCCATGACCCTGGCGAATCTGGCGCTAGCCATCATGATGGTTGGTCTGATTCAAATGGGCGTGACCGGTTTTTTCCTGGGGCGCGCCATTACTACCGGTTATTCCATTGGTCTGACATCCTTGTTTCACATCGATCTGCTACGGCGTCAGGGGCTACTTACCCCCTTCTGGAGCTTCATGAAGGCCACCTTTCTGTGGAGCCTATTCACAGTGTTGGTCAGGGAGGGAGATGTGTTGATTCTGGGGGTGCTGCGACCGAGTGAGGAGGTTGGTTGGTATCGTCTAGCCAGAAACCTGGTATCAGCCCTTCAGCAGGTGGCTGACCTCCTGGGTCAGGTCATCTACCAGGATTTTAGCGAGCAGGTGGTGGCCCGCGATGGCGATAAACTGCGCCACACCATGCGTCTCCTGCTAAGAACCTGGCTACCAGGGGTCGTGATAGTTGCGGGAATCGGCCTAGTGCTGGCCGACCCACTGATCCCGACCATTTTTGGCGATGCCTATCGGCCCGCCGTTGGTCTCTTTTCGATTCTGTTGGTCGGCGGCGCTACCGTTACCATGTTGTTCTGGGTGCGCCCCCTGGCCCTAGCGCTGGAATTACATTGGTATAACTTTCAGGTGGTAATGTGGGGTAGTCTCCTCTTCGTGCTACTCGATTGGAGGCTGATCTTGGCGTGGGGGACGACGGGGGGCGCTCTGGCGTTCGCCCTGATTACTGCCAGCGGGCCTTTGGTATTGCTACCTCCGGCATGGAAGCGACTTGGCCAGATATCCGTGCGAAATGGGTAGAGAAAGAATCCATTCCTGCCTTCATCCCTAAATCGATTTCGAGGCTCAGGACATATTGTGAATCAACAGGACGACATCGAAGTTTTGGTTGTGACTCGTCACTTTGCACGGCGCTGGGGTGGGGGCGAGCATTCGCTGGCGGCAGTACTCGACGAGTTCCAGACGGTCCAGCCGGGTTGGACCTGGACCTTGAGCGACGGTGACTTCGATCCCCCCAATCGCCTGCGACCATTGCCCCTAGTTCAGTTAATACTGCGCCGCAACCATCTGCGGCATGTCGCGGCGAATTTTCGGGGGCGGCTCGCATTTCTCCAGTCATTGGTCGGGCCTACGCTGCTAAACGCCTTGCCACGAGAGGTGGCGACGGTGTTTTTCATGCGCGATACCCGCTATTGGGACGCATGGCCAAACCATGAAACCGGTCCACGTCGTGCAGCCAAGGCCCTCTACCGACTAGCAATGGCACCACTGGTGGCCGCCTTTCGCCGTGAGACGCGACGCGCCCTGGAGCGGGCGGATCTGATCGTGGCCAATTCAGCGTTCATGGCCGAACGGATCCTGGCCTTTTGTGGGCGCGAGGCCCTGATCGTTTACCCCCGCACGCCCGTAGCCACAGCCCCCCTGCCGGCCGGATCGGTGGTAGGCATGGTCGGTGATGGCGTAGACAAGGGTGGGCGCATCCTGTGTGCCCTCGCTGAGAGTTTTCCCGATGTTTCGTTTCGTCTCCATGGCCACCACCCGGTACCGGGCGCCTTCCCTAGTAATATCCTAGCGGCAGGCCGGGAGAGCGATCCGGCGCGGCTTTATCAGGGATTGCAACTGATGCTGGTGCCTTCCCAGGTTGCCGAGGCCTATGGCCGGGTTGTGGTCGAGGCACTCGGTCACGGGGTGCCGGTCCTGGCGAGTCGGGTCGGGGGACTGCCCGAGACCGTGCCCAATCTGGCCTGGACCGTTGCCAACCACGATAACGCCGATGCCTGGCGTGTCGCCTTCGCCGATGCCTGGTCGGCAGCCCCGAGTCGCCGTGACGAGGCCTATGCCTTTGCAGCGGCGCGTCGCTTGGTCGTGGACGCCCAACATCGGGAATTGGTACAGCGGGTCTTGGCGCTGGTCGGGGAAACTGCCTCGTCAATCACCCTGGGCTAAAGCCCGGGGCTTGTGAAAGCAAGCCCGAGATTGACCAGCCTTAGTCCGAGAAATCGGACTACGTTGCAACGAAGTACAAGACTCACCTTGGGGCGCTTCCTCAACTCCAAGCTCTGAAAGCAGCAGAAGCAGACACGCGACGGGTACGCACGAAACGGTCTGCTGCAAGGTTCGCAAGAATCGAAGCTGCGTTGCAACATTGGCGAGGGGAGCCACACCGTAAGGTGTGCGTCACTAGGCCCTTACGGGCTGACAGCCGGGAAAGACCGGCAACTTTAAAGATTTTGCTATCCAATGGGGCGGAAAAAACCGTCCCCTTTCCTCCCCGCCCTCAAGGGCGGGGTTTCTCGGGGACACTGATGAATCTCCGTTACCCACTCTCCTGTGTCCATCTGATGTTAAAACGGGGCCTGATGAGGCTGTTCAGTTGGGGGTTGCGCCTGCGGGTATCCCTGCAACCTGCCCACTGGCCAACGCAGATCCAAGGGACGGTGGCGATGATCGACCTGTGCTTGGGGCTGGGCGATATCCTGATGATCTCGCCGGGACTACGACGGTTGCTCGATCATGGTCCCGTGGTGGTGGTCACTCGCTGGCCACGGCTGCTTGAGGCTGATCTTGAGTGGCGGATTGCTAGCGCCTGGCGCGAGCAAATACAAACGGTGACGGCTCTGGCCGCTACGGGCCATGTGATATGGGCGCCCTTTCTCGGTCTACGCGGCTTACTAACACTGCTCACATGGCCGGGCGTCCTACCCGCAGGCATCATCGTCTTGGATGCTCACACCTGGCTCGACACGGTTTCAGGCTCGCTTGGGATGATCTCTGGGCGGCATTATTCCGATCCACCCATTGCCGCCGCACACGCCCTGCTTCATCGGTTGAGCGGCGCGACCTTTACCCCGGCTGAGGATGTGCCACGACTCCCACCCTTCGTGGCCGAAGCGCCGAGTTTCCTACCGGAGGGTCCTTTCGTGGTACTAGCGCCCTGGGCGGCAGCGGCAACGCGGCGCTGGCCCCTGGCGCACTGGGCCGAACTGATTGACCGGTTGACCCATGAGCAGCCCGATCTACAGTGGGTATTTATTGGTAGTCCTGATGAGAATGAGCATGTTGTGGCTATCTTGGCCCAGGTCCGTAATAAGGCGAACCTGATTAATCGAGCAGGTCGGGAGACGCTTGCCGAAACCACAGCCCTGATCGCGCACGCCCGTCTCCTGATTAGTTGCGACAGTGGCCCGATGCACCTAGCCATTGGGCTAGGGACACCGGTCGTGGCGCTTTTCGGCAGCACCGCATCGGAAACCCGTCTTCAGGGCCACGGGGTGTTGGCCATCGCTGATCCTACTCTTTGCCCTACTCGACGTGCCCCCTGCTATGTGGGGTTCCAACGTGACCCGGTCTGCCCTACCCATATTGAATGCCTCGCGGGCCTCTCGCCGGCGCGTGTCGCGACTCAAGTTATCAAGCAACTGGAACAGCACCCTGGAGACCATTCCTGATGTCCCGGATCAACCGTCTGCTGACCCTACTCTCCGCGCCCTTTCTCGCGGGTTTCACGCTGCTCGGACACTGGTGGGCGCGTAGCGCCTCGGCACGGTACTTCCTTACCTCGGGTAATTATCCGGGGTACCTCCTGGGTGGTGATGCTGCGGCTTTTTGTCGGTATCACGCTCAGCGTTATTGCCAGGGGCAGGGCGTCGATGTCGGAGCTGGACGTACCCCCTTTCCAGGGGCGCGACCCGTAGAGGACCGATTTGAAGAAAACGCCTACCATCTTCGCGAGCCCAACCAGTCGCTTGACTATGTGTTTTCATCACACTGCCTGGAACATCTCGATCGCTGGCCCGAGGCTCTGCGCGAATGGCGTCGAGTGCTGAAACCCGGCGGTGTGTTGTACCTCTATCTCCCCCATCCGGCCTGTCGGATGTGGCGACCCACCCACCTCCCTTACCATGTCTGGCAACCTGAACCCGACCCTTTGGCGGCACATCTGAAGACTTTAGGATTCGAGGTGGTTGAAGTCAGCCTGATCCCTGACGCCTACCTGTCCTTTCACCTGGTGGCACGGCTAAACCATTATTATGACATGGGAAACGGTGACGATAGAGGCTGATCCAGCGTGGCGCCATCTGTCCGGTCGTGAAACTCTGCCTAGCACAGCTAGAGTATTTTCATCAGTGTCCCCGAGAAACCCCGTCCTTGAGGGCGGGGAGGAAAGGGGACGGTTTTTTTCCGCCCCATTGGATAGCAAAATCTTTAAAGTTGCCGGTCTTTCCCGGCTGTCAGCCCGTAAGGGCCTAGTGACGCACACCTTACGGTGTGGCTCCCCTCGCCAATGTTGCAACGCAGCTTCGATTCTTGCGAACCTTGCAGCAGACCGTTTCGTGCGTACCCGTCGCGTGTCTGCTTCTGCTGCTTTCAGAGCTTGGAGTTGAGGAAGCGCCCCAAGGTGAGTCTTGTACTTCGTTGCAACGTAGTCCGATTTCTCGGACTAAGGCTGGTCAATCTCGGGCTTGCTTTCACAAGCCACGGGCTTTAGCCCGGGGTGATTGACTTTGCTTGTACAGCGTTTCAAATGTATTCCAGGGTGCTGATGCTTAGCTCACCTTTCTCGTAGAGTAATTAACCCAAGTTGCTACCTAGCGCGCTTTTCTCCCCCTCTCCCTCCAGGATAGGGGTTTTTTCGTTTTTCACCGCATAGGTGGCAACTTGGGTTAATTATGGGTAAAGGCGAGAAAGTCCACCACGATTGCGTAAATCTATCGTACTACGGAGTTACTTCCTCGGACTTTTTATGACTACTTGGCAATCGCGTTGGTTGAATCTGCCGGATCATTTTCGTGGTGGCGTTTGGATGCTTCTCTACGCTGCTTCTTTCGCCATTATGGGGGCGATGGTGCGCTCTCTTGGGCGGGATCTGTCGACCATGCAGATTATCTTTTTCCGGGGACTCTTGGGTTTTCTCTGGCTGTTGCCCTATCTAGCCTGGCGTAGATTCTCGGATCTGGCCACCGGAAACTTTCGTTTACACCTCTGGCGAGGCCTGGCGAGCATGATTACCATGAGCATTACCTTCTTCGCCTATGCCAATCTTCCTCTAGCAGATGTCGTGGCACTCTCTTTCACTACGCCACTCTATCTGATGTTCTTTGCGGTCTGGTTACTCAAGGAGCGTTTGCGTAGAGAACACCTGATAGCGGCCTTAGTTGGTTTTGGCGGGATCCTCATTATGGTGCGTCCGGGTTTTTCCAGTTTCGATCCGCTGATTTTGTTTGCGGTGGTGAGTCCGCTGTTGATTTCCCTAGTGCAATTACTGATCAAACACATGATCCGTTCCGAAGGGATGATCACGATTATTTCCTGGTTCAGTATCAGCATTATTATATTCTCGGCGCCAGCCGCCTGGTGGTACTGGCAACCAATCCCGGCGGGTCTCTGGCCCCTACTTTTTGCTATGGGCGCCTTGGCGACGTTGGTGCAGATTACTATCTCGCTGGCCTATCTCACGGTAGATGCCGTAGCAGTTACCCCCTATGAATATTCCAGATTACTATTTGCAGGCATCTTGGGATTTTTCCTTTTTGACGAACACCCTGATGTCTTCAACCTAATGGGGGCCAGCGCTATTTTAGGGGTTAACTTTTTTCTGATTCGCCTAGCCTGGCAAGATAGTAAAAGGGATCCTTCCCCCTCAACCGTTACGATGAATGATGAACTTGTAATTGAATCAGGTGATATCGCCTAACTTTCTTTTACGTAGAGTGCAATCTGAGGCCACAGTCTAGGAAATTTTTGTTGCATAACGGTAGCTGTGGCTATTTCCATGTCTCGGTAATCGAATCCCGGCGCTACTGCTTCAGACAATAGACTGTATTCGCCTCGTTCCAATATAGTTGCCTTCCAACAGCCTCCTTCGACCAGCAATTGCAGCTTTTGACCGTTTGCTACCTCGGGACCAAGTTGATAAGTGTACAGATTCCCGTCAGGAGGAATAATCCAGTAGGTCAGTGGTGCTCCGGCGTGATAATAATGAATGATGTCGGAGGTGTTTTTATGAAAATAACCAACCGGACTATCATCCGTCAGCAGATAAAAGATCGAGGTTAGTAGGTGCCGGTTATGCCGATGATCAATGCGGATTCGATTCTCCGACTGATAGGTGCGACGGAAATAGCCGCCTTCAATATGCGGCTGTAGACCCAATGCCGCAATCCATTCGGTTTTGGTCATAGGTATGGTCTGAGAGTAAATATAGGTGGTAGGCGTGGCGGCCATTCTATTAGACCAGCATGGAATACCAGGCAGAATTTGCATTTCTGCCCCTGGGGAGCATTGGATCGTAATCATTCATCCCCTCCCGTCGGGAGGGGGAGTGAACGGTTACATTGAATCCTTAGTGCTCAATCACGGAAATTTCCGTACTGGAGCGGAAAGTCGGTCACCGACTTTTTCACCAGGGCGATGGTCTCTTGTAATAGATCTCTTTTGGCGCCAGTGACCCGGACGGTATCTCCCTGGATAGTTGCCTGTACCTTGAGTTTGCTGTCCTTAATCATCTTGATGATCTTCTTGGCCAGTTCCTGCTCGATGTTGAGTTTGATCTTCAGCTCTTGCTTGGCCTTATTCCCGGAGACGACCCGCACTTCGCCGATGTCAAGGCGTTTGGTGCTTTCGCGTTCTTTCTTCTCCATTTCAGGGAAGAGGATATCCCTGATCTGACCGAGTTGAAACTCAGAATCGCCGTAGATGGTGATGACATTGTCCTTTTCGTTCAGTTCAACCTTCGCGCTGGTGCCTTTGAAATCATAACGATTGCCGATGTGGCGACCGGCCACGTCGATGGCATTTTTTAGAGCAACCATATCGGCTTCAGAGGTGATATCAAAAGATGGCATGTGGTATCTCCGGGTTTGGCCAGTTTAAAAATGACAGACGTAGTGATATGGCTCTTCGATAACTTCGATATCGAAACGCGAATTACCCGGTACGTGGAAACTTTGGCCGGCGCCGCAGCTATTCCAGTCCTCACCTTGGATGCGGTAGCGACATTTACCCGCGACGGTTTCCATGACCTCGGACACGCCGGTATTAAAGGTTAGGGTGGCTGGTAGTATCACCCCGACGGTTTTCTTCGTCCCGTCAGAGAATTGGACCGTGTGACTGACGCACTTACCATCAAAATAGACATTGGCCTTCTTTATGATGGAAACCTGATCGTATTGCGACATTTTGTATGCTCCTCAGTTGGAAAATAAACAGTAACCGTTTCCCTCACCCGTTGGGAGAGAGGGTGAACGATTGGGATTTTTCAGTGATAGGCACGATTAGGGGGTAGCGGTGGATGTTTGAGATTATCCACGATGGATGGCCCGGTGGCCGATATCGTGCCGATAGAACATACCTTCCCAGTGGATGCGTTTTACCGCTGCATAGGCCCGATGTTGGGCCTCTTCGACGGATTCACCCAATGCGCAGACACAGAGCACACGACCACCGTTGGTCACTACTTGACCGTTGTGCTGAAGAGTACCGGCGTGGAAGACCTTGGTATCGGGTAGTAAGGTTGCATCGCCGGTGATGGGGTCACCTTTTCGGTAGGAGGCGGGGTATCCTGCGGCGGTCAATACTACCCCCAGTGCTGGACGTGGATCCCATTCGGCGGTAATGCGGTCTAGCTGACCCTCTAGCGCGGCCTCGCACAAGGTCACCAGATCGGAACGTAGGCGTAGCAGGATGGGTTGGGTCTCAGGGTCGCCACAGCGGCAGTTGTATTCCAGTACGCGGGGGGCGCCGTCGGGTCCGATCATCAAGCCCGCGTAGAGGAAACCCACGTAGGGTGTACCCTCTGCCGCCAAGCCCCGTACCGTCGGCAGGATAATCTCCTCCAGGACGCGCCGTTGGAGTGCGTCGTCAACCACCGGGGCTGGACTGTAGGCGCCCATCCCACCGGTGTTGGGACCGAGGTCACCATCATCTCGCGCCTTGT
This sequence comes from Gammaproteobacteria bacterium, assembly GCA_963575655.1. Lineage (NCBI taxonomy): Bacteria > Pseudomonadati > Pseudomonadota > Gammaproteobacteria > Gammaproteobacteria bacterium. The sequence continues at coordinate 12,658 of CAUYTY010000231.1, forward strand.
GGTCTTGAGAACTGGCCAGGGGGATGACGTGTTCTCCATCACAGAGGACGATAAAGCTCGCCTCCTCGCCGTCGAGAAATTCTTCCAGTACTACCCGCGCTCCTGCGCTCCCGAAGGTTCGTTTTTCCAACATATTACGTACGGCGGTTGCGGCTTCCTCCACAGTATGGGCGACCACGACCCCTTTGCCTGCGGCCAGACCGTCGGCCTTGACCACTATAGGGGCACCCTTGCTATGGAGATAGCTCAGCGCTGGCTCAACCTCGGTGAAGGTGGCGTAGGCAGCACTGGGAATAGCGTGGCGGACCAGAAAATCCTTGGCGTAAATCTTGGACCCTTCGAGGCGGGCTGCTGCTGCTGTGGGTCCAAAACAACGTCGACCCGCCTCCTGGAAACGATCCACGACCCCTGCCACCAGCGGCGCCTCGGGACCGACGATGGTCAGATCAATGTCCTGGTCCTGGACAAAGGCAAGTAGGGCAGGGAGGTCGTCCGCAGCGATGGGTATATTTTCAACCTTGGGCTCGCTGGCGGTACCGGCATTGCCGGGGGCCACGAAAACCTGGCGGACGCGAGGCGATTGAGCAATTTTCCACGCGAAAGCGTGCTCGCGACCACCGTTACCGATGACAAGAATTTTCATTGAATACTCCAGGAGATAGTGTGTTTTTCAGTGTGGGTCACTATCCAGTTGCGTGTTGGTTAGGCGACACTCACTCGCTAGAGCCCGGTAGCATACCGTGCTCCTATCTCTTCGATAGGCAACTCATCCAACGCATACTATTTACCCCCTCCCGTTGGGGGTGAACAGTTACCATAGGTCAATACTGATACGATTTTGCGTTTCAATGACTCGAACGGTGCCGCCATGATCGAGGTAGTGCAGTGTGATATCACAAGATTGGCAATCGATGCCATCGTCAATGCTGCCAACCACACCCTCTTGGGTGGGGGTGGGGTGGATGGAGCCATTCACCACGCGGCAGGACCGAAACTGTTGGAGGCGTGCCGTCCATTGGGGGGATGTCCCACCGGGGAAGCCCGGATCACTCCCGGTTTTAATCTGCCGTCAAAGTGGGTGATTCATACGGTAGGACCCGTGTGGCAGGGAGGGCAGGGCGGTGAGCCGATGCTTTTGGCGGCGTGTTACCGCAATAGTTTTGAATTAGCTCTTACCAAAGGGATCCGTTCCATTGCCTTTCCTTCCATCAGTACTGGTGTCTATGGCTATCCCAAGTTCGAGGCAGCGGCGGTTGCCAGCGCGGTGATGCGAACCTACCAAGAGCGTTTCGAACGCATCGTTGCCTGCTGTTTTTCAGAGGCAGATGCGAAACTCTACCGCCGTCTGTTTCAGGAGTAGGAGCAGCGTGGCCGAGATCGTCGTACTCATACTTTTTCTAGTCTGGGCTAACTTTGCGCCTTTCCTGGTAGGGTTGTGGCTGGGGGAACGTTGGGGTACCCCTGTGGACTTTGGACGCAAATGGTGGGACGGTCTGCCGGTGTTCGGTAGCCATAAAACTTGGCGTGGTATTGCAACCAGTATCGTCGGGTCGGCACTGGCGGCCCCTCTGATGATTGATGTTTCGTGGTGGGCGGGTGCTGTGGCTGGTGGGCTTGCGATGGTGGGCGATCTTGTTACCAGTTTCCTCAAGCGTCGCCTGCACGATCCGGAAGGGGAGGATGTACCCGCAGTGGATCAAGTCTTGGAGGGGATACTACCGGCATCCTTTACCGGTTGGCAGATGGGACTCTCTCCGGTGAGTGTGGTCTTCGCGGTACTTCTGTTTGTTCCCTTGGGGGAGATTGGTGCGCGTTTCTGGCGTCATATCCTGCGCACTCACCCCCTGGTGAGTCACGATCTTCGTAGCTCCCGCGTCATTACTCGGGTGCGGGAATGGCGCGCCTGTTATATGCCCCTCGCCGACTGGCACAAGTGGCTTAATCTGGAGAGTTACGTCTATTACCGGGTGATTCTGGCGCGATTTTTTCGCCTTATCGGGTGCTACAAATGCGGGTTGAGTAATGCCCTTGCGCCGAAACTTCGCGAGATAACTATCGAGTCTCCTGCTATTCCAGTGTCTTTTGATGGTTTCCGCGTTTTGTTCCTGACTGACCTGCATCTGGATGGTGCCAAAGGCTTGACCGAGGTAGTCATTGAGCAGATTCGGGGGCTGGAGGTAGACCTCTGCCTCGTTGGTGGTGATATTCGCATGGAACTTTACGGGTCGATGGCCCCGAGTCTGCGCCTGCTACGCCTCTTGATCGCCCAGATTAGGGCCAAGGAAGGAGTGTTGGGAGTACTGGGCAACCATGACTGTATCGATATGTTGCGAGAATTTGAGGAGGCGGGGGTGCGGATGCTGGTCAATGACAATCGATGTGTTACGCGTGGGGGAGAGAATCTGTGGGTGGTGGGGGTCGACGACCCTCACCACTATCGTGGCCACAATTTGGATCAAGCCTTTCGAGGAGTAGGTGATGGGTTTCGGTTGTTTCTGGCCCATTCGCCGGAGGTCTACGAGGAGGCCGCTGCCCAAGGGACCCACCTCTACCTGTGCGGCCATACCCATGGCGGTCAGATCTGCCTTCCTGGGATCGGACCAATTGTTACCCATTGTCGTGCTCCTCGTGCCATGGCGGCTGGACGTTGGAATTATCAGCAAATGATCGGTTATACCAGTGCTGGAGTAGGTGCTTCGGGTATCCCCTTGCGTTTCTATTGCCCAGGTGAGATCACTCTTATCACTCTACGCCGTTCTGTTACAATCCGAACTCCCTAAGCCGGTGACCCAAGACAATTCCATGATCGAATCCGTATTTCCAGCGCTCGAGATCCGCGGCCGTAAGCTGCTTCCCATCATCCAAGGAGGAATGGGGGTCGGGGTCTCAGCCCACCGGTTAGCAGGTACTGTGGCTAAGGAGGGTGCGATCGGTACCATTGCCAGCGTCGAGCTGCGTCGTCTGCATGCGGACATCATGGAACAGACCGGCAATTCCAAGGATCATGAGATCCAATCCTCCAGCAATTTGGTAGCCCTAGACCGAGAGATAATCGCGGCCCGTGAGATCGCCGGTCCGAGTGGTTATATCGCAGTCAACGTGATGCGTGCCGTTAAGCACTACACCGAACTGGTGCGCCAAGCCTGCAAGAGTGGCGCCAACGCCATCATCATGGGGGCGGGGTTGCCCTTTGACCTCCCAGAGTTGACCAAGGAACACGATGACGTGGCCCTTATCCCGATCTTGTCTGAAGAACGCGGGGTACGTGCGGTGCTCAAACGGTGGATGCGTGGTGGACGGTTGCCTGATGCTATCGTGATCGAGCATCCGCGTTATGCGGGAGGGCATCTCGGGGCGCCGCGCATGGAGGATGTCAACGACCCTAAATTCGACTTTGCGAGGGTGTTGGATGCCATCCGTGATGTCTTTACCCAGTTGGGACTGGCGGTAGATCGGATCCCTTTGATCCCTGCGGGTGGTGTCAATTCCTTTGAGAAGATCAAGGAGATGTTTGCGATGGGCGCACGCGGGGTACAAATTGGTACTCCTTTTGCGGTTACGGTAGAAGGGGATGCTCATGAGACCTTCAAAAAGGTTTTGATTACCGCGACGCCTCAAGACATCGTTACCTTTATGAGCACTGCGGGCCTGCCGTGCCGCGCGGTACTTACTCCATGGCTTAAACGCTACCTACGCAATGAGTCTAAGTTACGGATCAAGGCAGTCCCTGGCCAGGGGGATTGTGTTCGTAACTTGGAATGTCTGACCTATTGTGGACTCAAGGATGGTGAGCCAGAGGCTGGACAGTTCTGCATTGAGACTCAGTTGGCTGCTGCCCAGAAGGGTGATCTGCGCCAGGGATTGTTTTTCCGTGGTTCTGAGGAGCTACCTTTTGGTCGCGAGATCCGTCCGGTGCATGAATTATTGGATTATCTGCTTACCGGTCATTTGCCTGAGACCCCGCCGGTCTTATTGGTTTGATTTCGTATAAATCACGATCCAGGTTGATCTTCCATGGTCGAATCGACTCCTTCGTCGCATAGCACGCCCTTGTTTCCGTCGCTGCTCGCTGCCCCACTGGGACTTATTCCGACGGTGGTTCACTCGGCAGCCCTAGCCTTCGCCCTTAACCGTGTCTTTGCACGTCAGATTCGCGAGGGGGAGATGGGTTTTCTGAGGGGGCGCATCGTTGCTATTGAAGTGCGTGATGCGCGATTGAACTTTCGGTTGACTCTTTCTGATGGTCAATTAATTGCTGCCGATAGAGGTACTCCTGATCTTGTGATTGGAGGTTCGGTCTACGATCTGTTGTTGCTTGCTACGGGTCGTGAGGATCCTGATACTCTATTCTTCCAGCGTCGCCTTTCGTTGGACGGTGATACTGAGCTGGGGCTCTACGTAAAGAACTTTCTTAATGGTCAGGACCCCCAGGAGGTCTTTCCTTCCCCCATACGGTTGGTCTTACCTCACTTGGCACCGCTGTACGATCGTTTATTTGGAAAGAAGTAATGAGAAGCACAGGGAATTTTGGCGGGGCAGGTGGTTGTTTTTTGATTGTGTAGAGAGGTTTTTGGGGACGGGTAGTCTTCATTATTTTTGTAGGATTGAAGTAGAATAGTCTGACATTATAATGCCGCACTTCCCGTTGAGTCGCCGCCTAACTTTTCAACCTAGCGGAATCCATTCCGCTCCGCTGGCTGAAAAGTTTGAGATTCAACCAGCCCGCCGAAAGGCAGCCGACAAGAAGAGAAGCGAAAGCGAGTCACCCTGGGATGCTTCTCCAGTCCCAGGCTCTGACGACGAAAGGAATGACGGTCGAGACGGGACAAGACCCAATCCTTAGTCTGAACGACCTTCCTGCTCTGGGCGAGGAGACTTTAACTGGCGTAAGCCAAGTTACCCTTACGGGTTGACAGCCGGGAAAGACCGACATTTTTACAGAAATGTCAAAGGCCGGCGGGCAGGCTGAACCTCAACAACAGCGGCTTTAGAATTGCCCTCGCGTTCCCTGCTCCATTACATTACGCAACCGGATTGGGGGTAGTCGACTGGTGTCAGGTATGTGCTCTTTTATGGACATACACTCACAAATACCCCCCTTGACATAGGACCACGGGATGTTTTTACCCACCTCGGCTCGTTTGCTAAACCAAACTGGATAGTCAACAATATCAACGTACCGTGAGTTCCACGGAATCTTAAGCCTGTGAAGAGGTCGTGAGACCTGCGGGAGTTGTCGGCTGCGGCGCAATCCGCATATAGCAAAGCCACCATAAAATGATTACGCATAATTTGCGAAGACTTCCCCGGTAGTACAGCGTTCTCTTTTACGAATCGCCTTTAATTGCGCCCACTTATGTTCGATGGGATTGAAATCTGGCGAATAAGGGGGTAAATATTCCAGAATATGGCCCGCATTTTTGATGGCTTGTTGAATAGACCTTATCGGAAACCCCCTACCTAGCTCTGCCGGACAACGCAACCTCATGATTTATATTGACTGTGGTGGGTGATGAGGAGGTTTCCGATAAGGTCTATTGCCCATGTGGCTAGCAAAGAGGCCGCTGTTGTGGCGGACACGATGATTTCCTTACTCAAGCCTTTCGCTGATCATGTTCACACTATCACGACCGACAACGGCAAGGAGTTTTCTCAACATCAACGAATCGCCAAGGAACTGAATGCGGGGTTCTATTTCGCACACCCATATTCCTCTTGGGAACGTGGCGCCAATGAGAATATGAATGGACTAATCCGCCAGTTCTTTCCAAAGAAGATGAGTCTTAAATTCATCCCTGAAAAACTTATCCAGAGGGCAAAGGATTTCCTAAATCACCGGCCACGGAAATGCCTCGGGTTCAAAACTCCTTTTGAAGTGTTCAATAATGAGTTACAATCGATTAACCCACCCGTTGCACTTCAAGGTTGAATCCGCCGCTTAAGATAGAATAGTGTATAATTTTCAATCGATTATAGCAAGAATCAAAATAGACCAGTGCCCTCCCCTGCGAGCAGCTGGATTAGTGGCCGCTAAGTATACCCTCTAACTTCCTGTGGTCATCAAATTTGGCGAACGTATTGACTAATAATAGATTATTTTTACTTGCTTGTCCCCTAACCAACGCGCAGGTTAGTACTAAGATAAATTGGTGCAACAGTACTGATAAGTATTGGTTGTTTTCCGACCTCCCCGCGATAGATCTTATAGGTAGTCGCCCGTGGATCTGATGTGCTCGACCATTTGAGTACGACTTCAGATTTTGAAATGGATGTCGCACGCAGACCTATCGGCTTAAATGGAATTTGGCCATCATAATTCAAGACTGGGGTGTAACCAGTAGGGGCAGGAGTCTCCGGAAAACTATGAACAGGAATATCATGCCCGGATACTTCCGTTAAGAAATTGCGTTGTGTCCGAATATCTTTTACATCGATAATTTCCCATTGAGCATTTTCTGGCGACAGGCGTTCCAGCTTCCATTTAACCAGATCATTGCAAGAATCATCAGGCGGCGTATCCTGCTTCGCTACGATTTGGTAGGCGGAAATCTTTCGATTACCTGCGAGGGCGATTTCAATCCAAGGTGGATGACCCGTATTTTCCGATACCCACCCAACACCACCCTCGACGATAGTACGATTGTTACTGACGCCATCCGTGGAAACAATCGGATCATCCGACGAGGAGTTCACCCCAGTGAACCCGGAAGTAATGAGATTACCGTTCAAATCCTTCAAAAGGATTTTACCGATGGCTATTTTTGTAATAGCAGCATCGGCACCTTTGTTATCAACCCCTAAACTATATGCCGTCAGCCGAAAGAACGTATTATTTCTGCGATCAGCTGGATTCATTACAGAGGCGTTACCTTCAATAGTAGCCATACACCATCACCTTAATTGTTAAATACGTTTTATTTATTGGTAGCCGCATCCCCAGGTGTCAGGTTGGAATCAGAATTTTTTTGTAGCGGTGTGAACCATGGGTTATGACAACCATGTGAAGTTTTAAGTTTATGCAGTTGCTATCTTCAGATCTACATACACGGAAACCAAATTTTGATCGATTCGTGAATACGGTTACACGAATCGACTAATTTAATTTATGAAAGTAAGCACAGGAGGGGCAAAAAGTCGAAGCACAAGCACAACTGGAGCTGCAAAAAATGTTGGATCACCGGAAAAAATGTACAGATGTATGCATGAGGGGAGTCAAAAACGTACAAGAAAAATCTATCTGAAGCGTTACAGCCAAGCGGAGAGGACTAGGAAGAGAGATGAGAATCAAGTAATTATCGTGGGAAAACAGAATATCTCAGACAGAAAGAACCGCAGTCTTAACCAAAAAACGTACAGGGTTTTGCAATCAGAGAATCAAAAATGTACGAGTAAATGGGAAGCGCAAGACCCAAAAACGAACGCTGCTCGCTTACATCCTCGCAGCTCGGAGTCATCTCACCTGCGATCACCCTTACATAGGCCAAATTCCCGCGTCTTCACGTCCTTGCAAAAAAATACAAGAAATCAATAAGTAACGCCAAATTGGCAGGAACGCGGGACGCGAGCGATTTTAAGCTCAAAATCGCTTACGTCCTTTTTCGGGGGCGTCGTGTCCCGTTCACGTCCTTTTTGCAAAAAAAGAACGTATCCTAATACAAGAAAACTAAATAAAAACAATAGACTACGAAAAGGAAACTTGGCACGATTTTTTCGCGTCCATCCACTTTTCTATAATTATTTGTTTTCGATAAAAAATATAAGAATACGGACGGACGCGAGACTATTGTGTGGGTAGAGGGGAAAAAGTTATTCACAGCCGGAAGGGAAATACCAGTTTTTTCGTGAAATTTGAGAAAAAACAGGGATATTCATTGCGTTAAAATATGGGAATGATGCGAGTTGGCCGACGCAATACAGGTGCATCAGCAGGATGACCGAATCGGTCAGAATGCTTGAATGAACAGGAACAAACAGAACAACCCATCATTAGGCATTAGAACAGCAGAGGATAGGGAGTGGATGGGCAGCGTGGTGAAGTGGGGATGAGGCGGGTAAGACGGTGGGGAGAAAAGCACGGTACAGAGGCTTAGGCAGGCTTAGGCCATCAGGGGATGAATTGAGAGACCTACATAAAGCAAAAGCCCCGAATACCGGGGCTGAATGCAATCTTTTCTTTTTTCAAAGTTCTGCCATATTCGTCCTGAGTGCTGACTCAGTGCTGACACAACTTTGTTTGCTTCATGCTGCTATATCATAACTGCTTGTTTTAATGGTGCCGGGGAGAGGAATCGAACCTCCGACCTACTGATTACGAATCAGTTGCTCTACCGACTGAGCTACACCGGCCAACAACTCAGAAAAACTCTCTGCTGTTTAGCGTTGATCACTGATCACAATCAAACAAGTGGTATCAATGTAAAAAACTACGTTTGTCACTCCGACCCTATCCCACCTACAAAAATCGCAAACCCAGTTTACACACCGGAAAGCCAGAAACAACGAAACAACAACCAACACTTCTATCCAAGTGTCAAACCAGCAGATCTTAGACTTCCACGAAGGAGCACCGGGAGCGCGACGCCCCCCCCCCCCCCCCCCCCCC
>CAUYTY010000232.1 GCA_963575655.1 Gammaproteobacteria bacterium
CCCCCTCTCCTTAACAGGAGAGGGGGAGAATTATTCCGTTGTTATGCTTAACTCCTCGACGGAACAGGCAAAAAATCTCCCTCTCTCCTGTTAAGGAGAGAGGGTCGGGGGGTGAGGTTTTGGGTTTCCGATAATGTCTATTGAATCCGACGTACTCAAAGACAAAAATCAGTGCCGAGCAAAACTTCGAGCTATCGCCGAGAACACTCGTAATAACCGTAAGCGCCAACACATACTCAAATACAATCTTGGCCGCAAGAAAAAACAGCGTCATGCAAAAATAATAAAGACTCAGATTCGTGATAAAGTTTACCAGGCGGTTCATGCCGTTGTTGATAAAGCTAGTGTGATAGTAGCGGAAGATTTGACCGCTCAAATGAGTGGCAAGAATTTTGGTAGAAATGTGAATCGTCGTTTGGCGAATTGGACCAAAGGCATCATCGCCGAGGCGATTGAGAATGTATCCCAGCGTAGAGGTTCTACGTTGGTTCTCGTTAATCCTGCTTATACCTCACAAATGGATTCTCGGAGCGGCTGTTTACTAGGTAGCCGCAAAGGGGATCAATTTCACTGTTTCGACGGGGTGGTTTTGCAGGCGGATGAGAACGCTGCGCGAAACGTTTTAGCAAGACTTCACGATCCGGGGATAGATCGATGGACGCCTTTCAAGAAGGTGAAATCTATATTGCTAGAACGGACCGAGCGCCTCCGGTTGAGACTGTCCAACCAGGACTCCAGTTGCGGGCCGACAAACCTATCAACGGAGAGCGAAATATCTAAAAATCTGGATGTCCAAGTTTGTCCGGGTTTTTAGAAGCTGTGATACTAATGCCCGTTTCGATGAAATTATTCCTTGGATGTCGTCTACGCGACCAATGCGATACCTGTTTGAAGACGAGCGTGTCTGCCCCCTTGAAAACACCTGTTTTGCCAATCCGTAACACAAAAATGATGTTCAAGGTCCACCGGAAAGACCACTCTCACGGAATTGCCAAGTCCGGGTGATGTGCAGAATATCGGTGTCCTTACGGATATCTGGCGGGAATCGGGCAAAGGGTGCGGATAACTGAACGATGTGGATAGCGGTATCATCCAACAGCTTGTGACCCGAGGTACGAACTACCCGAATGTCGCGAACCTCGCCATCGGTCCCCAGAGCTACATCCAGGATTAGACTGCCATAGATATTCTGGCGTCGGGCGTCGCTAGGATAATTGAGGTTACCGATCCGCTCTACCTTAAGCTGCCACGCCGTCATGTAAGCTGCATACCGATACTCGCGAGTGCTCGCACTAATGTACTTACTTCGGGGATGGCGGGAAGCATTCGGAAAGTCGAAATGTTGATTGGAGGAAAGACTGGCAATCTCCAGGCCATTGGCCACCAACTCAGCCGCACTGGCACTCTGCGTACGTTCCTCCGTAACCAGCGGGTCCGTTTTTTTGGGGTGAGGGAAAACCATCGGCACTGCCTTGTTCACCACATGCGGGGCGGAGCGTACCTCCATCATCGCTACACGGTGGGGCGTAGTCGTCGAAGCGGGGGTTGGCGGGTGAACAAGTGTTGAATCCGAGGCAACAGAAATCGACGGAGGGGGGGAGGGTGCGGCAAGGTGCGCTACCTCTGGAATCGTGCCACCTCCCTGTTGGCTAACCTGGGCGAGATAGTCCGGGGTCCTCACCGAGGCCACAGAGGTACGTCGATGCACCAAGGTGACCTCCAGGGCGGGTTGGGATGTGGCTGGAGTTAAAACACGCGCAGGAGGTTCGAATCGTACCTGGAAGATCACCACCAGATGCACCAATAGAGCAATCACCAGGGCAACTGTCAGGTGACGCTCGGTCGACCCGAAGGAGGCACGAACCCAAAGATAAGGATGTTGGATCGGTGCAAAAGAGGCGGCAAAACGGGTCACAGCCAAGTGGCACTCGGTCAATTCAAAAGGGACAGCAGGAAGGGAACGCCCCTCCAAGCTGCGGTAGGTCACTGATCAAGACTAAGCAATCATCCGCGACTGTCAAGAAGATCACGAAGAAATCCATGGGTACAAGCTGTTACCATAAACACACCCTTAAACCGTCTCCCCTCCAAGCAAACAAAAACTCGTATGGAAAGTCCAGGCATGACCCCTATCGAACGCCGCGCCACCATAGCGCTGGCGGGTATTTTCTCCCTTCGTATGCTTGGGTTGTTTATGATCCTTCCGGTCTTTGCACTCTACGCCAATCAGTTGAGCGGGGTCACCCCGACCCTAGTGGGGCTGGCAATCGGAGCCTATGGTTTGACCCAAGCGATCCTTCAGATCCCCTTCGGCGTACTGTCGGACCATTTCGGACGTAAGCGGATCATTGCCATTGGCCTGCTGATCTTCGCTGGTGGGAGTGTGGTTGCGGCGCTTTCTACTTCCATTTGGGGGGTGATCTTCGGTCGCGCCCTGCAAGGGGCCGGGGCCATCGCCGGGCCTGTCATGGCGCTGGCCGCCGACCTCACCCGTGATACCCAACGTACCAAGGCCATGGCTGCAATCGGTATGAGTATCGGGCTGTCCTTCGCCATCGCCATTGTTGCCGCCCCTGCCATTGACCATCAGATTGGCGTATCTGGCATCTTTTGGCTCATCGGGGGGCTTGCGATGATGGGCCTCGTAGTGCTCTTCTTCGCGGTGCCTACCCCCATCCACAGTGAGGTACATCGTGACGCCGAGGCGGTGCCCGATCAGATTAAGGAGGTCTATCGCAACCTAACGCTACGTCGCCTCGATTTCAGTATCCTGTCTCTGCACATCATTCTCACTGCCAATTGGGTAGTAATGCCCCTGGTGCTCAGCGACCATCTCCCTCGCCAGCATCACTGGTGGGTCTACCTGCCGGTGCTGCTACTCTCTGCGGCCGCGATGGTTCCCTTCATCATCATGGCGGAGAGACAACGCGGCCGCCTCAAACAGATCTTTCTGGGGGCTGTGGCACTTCTCGGGAGTGCCGAGTTATTGCTCATCCCAGCCCATACCAACCTCTGGATGACCGTGGGGGTATTGTTTCTGTTCTTCACAGCCTTCAACCTACTAGAGGCCATTCTACCGTCGCTGATGTCCAAACTGGCGCCACCCGAGGCCAAGGGTACGGCCATGGGCATCTATAGTACGGCTCAGTTTCTGGGGGCTTTTATCGGTGGCACTCTGGGGGGGTGGATACATGGACACTTTGGGATCTCTGGAGTGTTTTTGATGGGCACCATATCGGCCATTTTGTGGCTGCTGGTGGCGGCCGGACTCCAAGACCTGCGTATCCTCAAATCAGTCCGCGATAATTCATTTAACGCACAAGATGATCGTGAATTGACGGCTGGTAATTAAACAAAGTTGCTGTCTACAACCCATTAGATCGTCACTCAATAAGGGATTTCCGGAATGACAGATAACAAGCAACTTGCGTTATAGTAACGAGTAATTAAATCGAAACTAGGAAGGCAAGGTATGGATAACCCATATCTGCCCCTAACCCACGGGGAGAGAACAATGGCACGAGGTATAAATAAAGTAATCCTCATCGGCAATCTAGGCAAAGATCCCGAGGTGCGTTACAGTCCCAGCGGTACCGCATGGGGCAATATTCGAGTGGCGACTGCGGAGAGCCGCAAGGATAAAGACACCGGACAATGGCAAGACCATACCGAATGGCATCAGGTGGTACTACTGGGACGAACGGCTGAGATCGCAAATGAATATCTCAAGAAGGGAGCGAAGGTCTATATTGAAGGACGACTGCAGACTCGCAAATATATGGATAAGAACAATGTCGAACGCTACACAACTGAAATCGTGGCCAACGATATGCAAATGCTCGACGGTAGGAATAGTGGCGCAGCCGCCATGGACGACTATGGCCAAGGCGGGGGCGCACCGCGCGAACAGCCCTCCCGCCCTGCTGTCTCGCGCCCACAACCAATGCCGGAACCCAGTCACGATACACGTTTCGATGACGATGTTCCTTTTTGAGTGCCGCTTTACCGCAGATTGCCAACCTAGCGCTATGCAACGCTTAGGGTAACGCAAATTGCTAGCTAACAAACTGTTGGGCCGTCATTCCGGCAGAGATTGCCGGAATTGGCAATCTCTGCCGGAATGATGGATCGATAGCGAATTGAGTTACCGTTATGTTTTTGATCACCTCTCCCCTAACCTCTTCCCGTTGGGCAGGGGTAAACAGTTACCAAAAATCGACCGCGACTAGATCTCTCCATGAATTCCTATACCGTTGTAGTCCTGGTGGCCCTCGCCATCGCGCTCGCGTTGCAGCTTTGGTTACTTTCGCGTCAAGCGAGTCACGTACAACGCTATCGTACTACGGTACCTGAGGCCTTCCGTGACCGCATTCCCCTGGAGGCGCATCAAAAGGCGGCGGATTATACGGTAGCCAAAACTCAGCTTCTCCGTATAGAAGAGATAGTCGGCACCTTATTGATACTGTTTTGGACGCTGGGGGGCGGGATCAATGCCGTTGATTATTTCTGGCGTACCACAATTTCTTCTCCACGCTGGGTAGGCACGGCCTTTGTAGTAAGCATTGCCTTGCTTATGTCTATTCTAGATTTACCGCTAGCCCTCTATCGTACCTTTGTCTTGGAAGAACGCTTCGGTTTCAACCGAATTACTCCCCGGATATTCGCGACTGACACCATCAAACAGATTTTACTCTCTGCCTTGTTTGGGGTCCCGCTGGTGTGGGTGGTACTTTGGCTCATGGATTCTGCGGGTCCTGCCTGGTGGTTTTATGCCTGGACGACGTGGATGGGTTTTGGGTTAATTATGACCTGGGCCTATCCTACCTTCATTGCTCCGCTATTTAACCAATTCACCGCACTCGCCGACGAAGAACTCCGCGCACGGGTTGTGGCACTGGTAGAGCGTTGTGGCTTTCGTACTGATGGGGTCTACGTCATGGATAGTTCGCGCCGGTCCGGTCACGGTAATGCCTATTTTACTGGACTGGGGACCCATAAACGGATCGTCTTTTTTGACACGCTCCTCGAATCGCTCTCACCAATTCAAGTAGAGGCAGTATTGGCGCACGAGTTGGGCCATTTTCATCATCACCATGTATTCAAGCGTTGGTTGTTCATTGGAACGATGAGCCTTACTGGGCTGGCCATACTCGGTGCACTCATTCATCAACCTCAATTCTATCTAGGGTTGGGAGTAGATACCCCGTCACCCCATGCGGCCTTGATCCTATTCTTGATGGTAGTGCCACCGTTTGCGCTATTAGTACAACCCTTACTGGCCTATGTGCTACGCGCTCATGAATTCGAGGCCGACGACTTTGCCGGTCGCACGGTCAATGAACCTTCTGCATTACGTGAAGCGCTCTTGCGCCTCTATCGAGAAAACGCTAGCACCCTAACCCCGGACCCTCTCTATTCTGCCTTCTATGATAGTCACCCACCGGCGCCTATTCGGATCGCACGAATCTCCGCCAGAGATTCAAACGAAGTGAAAGAGTAGCTGCAAGGTTGGGTTGTGATACTTCGCAACCCAACCGCTTACTGGGAAACGATAACTTGCGTAGATTACTCACGGAGAGAGTGAGCGTCCCATCGAATGCGTTATTCCAAGGACTACTCGTCATGTACAAGTTGATAAATTATCGTTTCAACCTCAAAAGCAGATTTTCGTTACAACAGCCTACAGGAGACTCTTAATGAATCGAATTACTACACTATCGGTCCTCGCCTGGACCATCCTTGGAATCTCCCCGGTTCTAGCGGCCGATGCCAATCACAGCGAACAGCTCCACCAACAGCAGTGTCTGTCGTGCCACAACCTAACGGTCTATACCCGGCCTGACCACTTTGTCACCAACCTCGGTGCACTACGGCGTCAGGTAACGCGCTGTGAAGCCCCCACCAACGCCAATTGGACAGATGAGGATATGAATGGGGTGATCGATTACCTAAACAGCAATTTCTATCACTTCCCCGCGCAGTAGCGTAGGTCGGTGGCCATTCATCGCCTAACCCGCCACCAAGCCTGGCGGGTGCAGAAGATCCAGGAAGAACGGCGGGCACGAGTCGATCGCAAGACTGCACAGGCAGAGAAAGTGATCGGTGGCAGACGTCTTGGCCCTGAACAAGAGGGGCTTGTCATCACCAACCACGGTGGCAATCTGGCGGTGGAAGATGGGGTGGGCAGGGTTCATCACTGCTATCCCCGCCGCCATTTGGAGCTACCCGTGAGTGGGGATCGAGTTGTCTGGCAGGAGACGCCAGATGCCAGCGGGGTGGTGGTGGCGTTATTACCACGTCAATCCCTTTTGGGGCGACCCGATGCCCATGGCAGGCTCCGTCCCCTTGCTGCCAATGTGGATCGGATGGTCGTGGTGACCGCTCCGCGCCCGTATCTCTCCGAGCATCTCATCGACCGCTATCTCGTGGCGGCCGAGACACTGGGGATCCCTGCACTGATTGTCTTGAATAAGGCCGACCTGCTCGATTCCCAGGACACCCAGGTACGGGAGCGTCTGGCGCTCTACGAATCAATTGGCTATGCGGTGTGTCCGGCCAGTACCTGTCTCCCCGATGGACTTACTACCGTGGAGGACCATCTCCGTGGCCATGTCAGTGTCTTGCTGGGCCAGTCAGGGGTCGGTAAATCTTCCATCGTCAATCATCTCCTCCCCGAGCATGAGGACGTGGCGGTTGGTGAGCTGTCCTCCACCACCGGTTACGGTCGTCACACCACCACCGACACTACCCTCTACCACCTACCCCGAGGTGGCGATCTTATCGATTCCCCCGGAGTCCGTAAATTCAGCCTGTGGCATTTGCCCCCTCAGGAGGTTGCCTGGGGATTTTTGGAATTACGTCCCTTTCTAGGCAATTGTCGCTATCGCGATTGCGCTCACCACGAAGAACCCGGCTGCGCCTTACGTGCCGCCGTAGCCTCTGGGATCATCCACCCGCGCCGTCTCGAGAGTTATCACAGAATCGTGGAATCTCAGCCACCTTTGTAAAGTCGTGCACCTGAAGTGATAGGAACAGCCTACCTGTTTTTAGCTCCGTGTTCGGAGGGGCATACCGAGATGCGTGCATCCTGATAGCCAGCGGTGAGCAAGGCGCGGAAGCGGGAGCATTACTTGCGCCTAACATACTGACACTACACTACACCATACTCTGCGCGGTCCTTGGGGTGGTTAAAGGTGGAACTTAGGGCAAACCTTGGATTTTTCAGTGGCGATTCCTATGGTATTTTACAGAATTCGGAAGCGATCTATCTTCCGGTCCCCTGATTTTTTCAGTATTCATGTGGGATAGTTATTAGGATTGGGGAACAATATGTCGGAACAATTCTCTTTTTCCGGTTCGGCTATTTTGTTGCTGGTTGTGTATCACGTGCGTCTTTTCTACCTTTTGAAATGTCAACCAGAGCGGACCTCGATCGGTACGTCCAATAATATACGTACTCGATGGGTTGAGCGGATCATGACCGAGCACAGGGATGTCCTAGCGGTACAGACCTTGAGAAACTTGACCATGGCTGCCAGCTTTCTGGCATCAACCGCAATCATGATCGACCTTTGGTTGATGAATGCCATCTTGGGAGATCCTTCACGGGAGAATACATTCCGAATTCTTGCTACCGATGGTTTTTCTCAGGAAAAACTTTGGATCCATAAACTGATCTTGTTAACAATTGTATTCATGTTTTGTTTTGCCAATTTTATGCTGTCAATCCGTTACTACAATCATGTGGCCATTTTTATCAATGTGATCCCAGAAGAAAACAACGTTCGCCATTTTCAGAAGCCCGGATTTTTCATTGATATGAGCCAATTGCCACAAGTGGAGATTGGCATACGTCGGGTTGCTGAAACTTTGAATCTGGGAGCTGCCCACCACACTCTCGGTATGCGGGGTTACTACCTTGTGCTTCCTCTTTCTCTCTGGTTGATTGACGCCAGATGGTTCTTTGTCGGTACTTTGCTGATATTGTTGGTGTTGCGCCGGGTAGACAGCTCCGAATAGAAACATTAGGGTCAAGTTTTGCAATCAAACATATACTAGATAACCCAAGTTGCCACCTACTTGCCCCCTCCCCAGCCCTTCCCGTAAACGGGGAGGGAGTAGGCCGCAGACCTCCCCCCGTTTACGGGGGGATTGAGGGGGGACGATTGGATGCGATCCCGAATTTTGAATAAACTTGGGTTAGATACGCTTGATTGCAAGATGACCCCAGTATTTTGTGCAGCACATAAGTGGACCCACAAAACAAGATATCAGCTTACTCTTAAAGAAAAATCTCCATGGAGATATCGTTGCGTTACGATTACACTCCATGATCTCCCCATTACGTAATCTCTATATCTCTGAAAGTGTCCTCTGCCCCGTCCGATTTTGATCCTACCATCCTCCTCCAAGAGATGCCCCACCGTCCTGGCGTCTATCGAATGATCGATGCCACCGGCACCGTCCTTTACGTAGGCAAAGCTCGTGACCTTAAGCGTCGTCTGGCGAGTTATTTTCGTTCCAACCTTGATTCTCCGAAAACTCGGGCGTTAGTGGCACGAATCAGCAACGTGGAGGTTACTGTCACCCGCAACGAAACCGAGGCGCTGGTCTTAGAAAACCAACTTATCAAGGCCCACCAGCCGCGCTACAACATTCTGCTGCGCGATGACAAGGGCTATCTCTACATCCACCTTACCACCCACCAAGAATTTCCACGCATCACCTTTCACCGTGGGACACGACGAGCTGCGGGGCGCTACTTTGGACCCTATCCAAGCGGTGGCGCCGTTCGCGAAACCCTGGTCGTCCTTCAAAAATTGTTCCAGATACGCCCTTGTGAGGACAATGTTTTCGCGCACCGTACGCGACCCTGCCTGCAACATCAGATTGGCCGCTGTACCGCCCCCTGCGTAGGTCTGGTTGAGCGTGATAGCTACGCACGCGATGTCCGCCATACCGTGTTGTTTCTTGAGGGCAAGGATTCCCAGGTAGTGGCGGAATTGGTGAAGCGCATGGAGGAGGCGTCCCAATCCCTAGATTTTGAACAGGCCGCGATCTATCGCGATCGTATTGTGAGTTTGCGGCGCGTTCAGGACCAACAACTCATTGATGGTGAAGGTATCGACCTAGATGTCGTTGCCTGTGTTGAACGCACCGGCATTGTCTGCGTGGTAGTGCTGTGCCTACGAGGAGGGTACCACCGTGGGCATAAGAGTTACTTTCCACACCTTCCCACCGATCTGGAACCCACCGAGGTTTTGGCCGCATTTCTGCCCCAATACTATTTGGAGCGCGCCGACCTCCCGCAGGAGGTTTTGGTGAACTGCCCAGTGGAAGATGCGGAATTTCTGGAAAAGGCCCTCTTCGAGACCCGAGGACAGCGCATCACCATCACCACGCAGACCCGTAACGCTCAGGCGCGGGCCTTGGAGATGGCCACCACCAACGCCGAACAAGCACTCTCACTACACCTGGCGACACGGGCCAACCTCGCGGCACGTTTCCAGGCCTTGGGGGAGGTCTTGGGCCTGCCAACCCCCCCCGAGCGACTGGAATGCTTCGATGTCAGCCACACCCAAGGCGAGGCGACTGTTGCCTCCTGTGTAGTATTTGGTCAGGAAGGACCGCTTAAATCCGACTACCGACGTTTTAACATCGAGGGGATTACCCCAGGGGATGATTTTGCCGCTCTGCATAATGCCCTAACCCGGCGCTACCGACGCCTTGCACGCGGCGAGGCCCTACTGCCACAGGTACTCTTTATCGACGGCGGTAAGGGCCAACTCACGCAAGCAGAACAAGTGTTGGCGGAATTCGGGATAGACCGGGTTACGCTAGTAGGCATAGCGAAAGGACCCACCCGTACCCCCGGCCTTGAGACCCTCCATCGCTCTGGTCAGGAGCATCCTATACACCTACCGCCTGATTCCCCGGCCTTGCATCTCATCCAGCAGATTCGCGACGAGGCCCACCGTTTTGCAATCACCGCCCACCGCCAACGACGCGCTAAGGTACGAACCCATTCGGTCCTAGAAAATACCCCCGGACTGGGTCCTCAACGGCGACGCCAAATCTTGGGCCATTTCGGTGGCTTACAGGAGGTGGTCGGCGCCGGTGTCGAAGATCTGGCGCGGGTGCCAGGCATTAGTCGAACCTTGGCCCAACGCATTTACGATGTCCTACACTCCGAGTAGTCATTAAACTACCTAATTGTGCTTAAATCGTTCGCCGTTGTCGTACCGGCTCATAGTGATACCGATGAATCTCTATTACACATCATTCGAATGGTAAGTAGCGTAATGCCTCGCTTATCAACATTGGGTATTGTCCCTAGGAGACTGGTAGGTAACTACTTATTGGTAATTCCCTAGTCAAGGCATTAACTTTAGCTATTCACAATGGGCTAGACCCATCCCCCCCATGAGGTCCTGTCCTGACATAAAACCCATCAGAATCTTGGCGCATATTGCCGCGCAGGCTGCCGTTACAAACGTTTTATTAACCATACTAACGAATAGGTTCTTACCCTGATTTGACTTAACCAACCTTTCTGGTGCCGCTATGTCTATCGATCCTGTGTGGTTTGACCAAGAATTGATACTGCGGCCTACTAAAGCCTATGTGGGGCTATTGGCTCAGCAGGAACCCGTACAACACCACCTCGCTGATGGGTACCGGATCCAATCGGGAGCAGCGGTCCACCAACAGCGTTTGGAGATGTTGCTGGCGATGCGTACTGCCGAGCTAAAGGCCGTTGAGAGCCGGATGCGCTTGGTCCTTGATACCTGTCCCGACCCTCTGGTGGGGGTTGATAGCGCGGGGCGATTTACCTTCGTCAATTCTGCTGCGTGTCGTTTGCTCAACTATCAGGCCGAGGCGCTGATCGGGCGTCGTGCCCGTAACGTTCTCCGTTACGCCCATCCCGATGGTGTGCTCTATTCCACCGCAGAGTGTCCGATCACTGTCGCATTACACCACGGTAGCCCAAGCCGTATCGACCAATTGACCTTCCAACACGCCGATGGACATCCGCTCGCAGTGACTTGTGCGGTTCAACCAATGGTGGAGGGGGGCAAAGTAGTCGGAGCGGTCATCAGTTTCCACGATATCTCGGAACGTCTAGCCATGGAGGCCAGCCACACTCGAGCCATCGCCGAGGTAGAGCGGCGTGAAAAAGCACGGAGTGAATCGCTAGCCCATATGAGCCACGAGATTCGCACACCACTCAATACGGTGTTGGGATTGGCCAAGCTAGGTATCCGAGAGACCGCAGAAAGCAAAACTCGAGAGATCCTCAACGATATCGTCGAGGCCGGCCAAATCCTGCTCGACACTACCAACAGCGTCCTCGATCTCGCCAAAATCGAGGCAGGCAAACTGCACGTCCAACGAATCCCCTTTGATCCAGCCGAGGTAATTGATCGTGCCGTAGGTCTTACTGCTGCGCACGCATATGCGCGCGGACTCACCTTACGAATAGAGGAGGCCCCTGATCTACCGGCGCTTTGCATCGGTGATGAGCTGCGTCTTTCTCAGGTATTGGTGAACCTACTGAGCAACGCTATAAAATTCACCTCGCACGGCACCGTAATCCTGTGGGCAGGTTGGGAAGAGCAGACTTTGATATTGCGAGTGACTGACACTGGTATTGGTATGACGGAAGAGCAGATGACTCGACTCTTCACTCCCTTTGAACAGGCTGATGACTCAATCTGCCAGCGTTTTGGCGGTACCGGATTGGGATTGACCATCACCAAAAAACTTATTGATTTGATGAATGGGGAGATCCGAGTACAGAGTAAATTTGGGCACGGTAGCACCTTTGAAGTGAAACTCCCCACGCATCTTCTGTCCACTACGGAAATGCCTAATTACGGTACCGTGATATTGGCCGGTCTACCCGATACCGAGGCAACCATCCTTGCCAAAACACTGGCAGCTCGGGGAGTGAATACCCAGGTGATGTCTGCCACAATGGCATGTCTAGCGTCAGCCGATTTGGTATTGATTGAATCATCTGCTTTGAAGAATATTGATGTAGCAACGACCGTACAACAATCACTGGCTAGAGGGCAACGGCTAGCTATAGCCTATGCTCCAGGATCGAATCATTCCCTTCCGCCTCCGCTACTAGAAAAAGTCAGCCTCGTCAAACGACCACTGTGTGCACGTCATCTGATTGCACTATTTGCCCATAACGGTATCGGAGAAACTACCAGCAAGCCCATCCTCAGTAATCATTTACCCCCTCTCGTTGGGACAGGGTGAATGATTGCGCCAAACTTTAGGAAAATATCGTGATCGATTCCGGCAACCCGACACAAGAATGTGTTACGGTGGTAAGTAATGATGTCATGGCCGATCTCTCCCAGGAAGGGCTGATTGGTGTAGAAGGTGCTGATGCCACTACATTCCTACAGGGACAATTCACCTGCGACCTCCATGAAATAGGGCTCAACATGAGCCGGCTCGGGGCCTGGTGTAATCCAAAGGGCCGGGTCCGGGTCACTTTTCGAGTATTTCAGCGAAATGAAGGGTTCTATCTTGCGCTACCAGCGGAGTGTGTGGAAAGCACCCTGTTGCAATTGCGTAAGTACATCCTCCGCTCCAAGGTAGTATTACGCAACGCCAGTAGAGAATGGATACGTCTGGGATGTTCTGGTCCCACTATTGACGAAGGGCTACGTCAAGTCTTCTCAACACTACCCAGCGTGCCCGACCAAGTAGTACAGGAAGGAACAACTACCATTATTCGCTTGCGCGGGCCGTCTCCCCGTTTCGAGGTGCTAGGAGAAAACGAAACGCTGCTCCAGGTATGGAACACTCTAAAGGCAGCCAATACTGTCGCTATTGGTGTCAGTGCTTGGTCAACTTTAGAAGTATTGTCTGGTGTCCCCGCCATCACCCAAGCAACGACCGAGATCTTTGTACCTCATATGTTGAATCTCCCTGAGATCGGCGCGGTCAGTTTTCGCAAGGGTTGTTACACCGGTCAGGAAATAGTGGCACGGACGCAGTATCTGGGTAAGAGTAAACGTCGACTCTATCTGGCATGGATCCCGGTATTGGAATTACCCAGGCCAGGGGACCCACTTTGGGCGCCTACGGGAGAGGAAGAGCAGCATCCAGGACAGATCGTCAACGTCGCTCCCGCCCCAGAGGGAGGATCTTTGGTATTGGCAGTGATTGCCGTAGCGGATGCTCAGGAAGGGAAAATACACCTACGAGACCGTGACGGACATTTATTGGAACTTCGTACGCTGCCGTATCCCTTCCAGAATGAGTGATAGAAACTTTCATTATATATTGGAAACAATTAACAAGCTCACCCCTTCGTTCATCTAACCACCTAGCGAGTTAATCCCCATGAAAACTCTGTTCAACACCCTCTTGGTGACCTGCTTTCTGGTAAGCGCGTCGTTTACCATCCCTCTAGCGAATGCCGAAGAAGAAGCTACTCCCCTCGGCGATGCAGTAGCCACCAAAGAACAGGTCTACGCCAAAGGGGTAATAATGAAGGAATTCACCCTCAATGGCACAAGCCTGAAACAGGATCATGCCCGACCCACTCAGGATGATTTTAAAAATCCTGCGGCGCGCAAATGCAAACCATTTTGTGTACAACCGGAGAGCGTTGAGGGCGCCACCACCATAAAGCTGGAGGACTTCCCGAAAATGGCAAGTGATATCAATAGCGGGAAGATCTTAATTGTCGATATGCGTACCCCGGAATGGTTCGCAAAAGAGACCTTACCCGGTGCCATCAGTCTACCCTATACCGATCTCTCGGGCAGCGAGACCAAGGCCAAGGCCAAGGTAAAGAAACTGGAAAACAAACCGATCATCAGCTTTTGTAATGGTTGGTGGTGCGGACAAAGTATCACCGGGATTAAGGCCCTCCACACTCTTGGTTACACCGGGCAGATCTATTGGTTCCGCGGTGGCAGCCAGGATTGGAGTGATGCCGGGTTACCTTTCGTCCAACCAAAGCCATAACTTACGCTAGGTGTTGAGTCGCCGCCTAACTTTTCAACCTAGCGGAATCCATTCCGCTGGTTGAAAAGTTAGAGATTCAACCAGCCCGCCGAAAGGCAGCCAACAAGAAGAGAAGCGAAAGCGAGCTACCCTGGGATGCTTCTCCAGTCCCAGGCTCTGACGACGAAAGGAATGACGGTCGAGACGGTATAAGACCCAATCCTTAGTCTGACCGACCTTCTTGTTCTGGGCGAGGAGACCTTTACTGGCGCAAGCCAAGTTACCCTTACGGGTTGACAGCCGGGAAAGATCGGCATTTTTACAGAAACGTCAAAGGACAGCCGGCTGGCTGAACCTCAATGGCAGCTGCTTCAGAATTGTCCTCGCGTCCTCTGCTCTATTGCATTACGCAACTGGACTGGGGGGGACGTTGCACTCCCGGTGCTCCTTTGAGGATCAACTGCTCACTATTTAGTCATTTCCTCCTCCCCGTTTTTGCTTTTCATCGGGGAGGGGGGAAACGGGAGGTCAGCTAGGTATGATCCGCATAACCAATCTATTGTTACGCTGGAACGTCACCACTACGATGCGGGTGATCTCCGGTTTGTCGTTGATCATCCTGCTGATGATCATCGGCATGAATTACCGTACCATCGACCAGGTTCATGCGATTGGTAACGAGATCCATCAAACCACGCAACGCCATAAAGACCTTTGGCAGAGTATTGCTCTTTCTAACGCCCGCGCCGAATCTATTCGTCACACCGTGCTTCACACCCAGGATGCGACCAGTGTTGAGCAAATGCACAAAGTTCTCGATCTGCTCAACAATACCGCAACCACCCTCCAGGACCAGGACGCAAAACTGGTACAGGTTAAGGTCGCCGAATATGCTCGCATCTTTGATAATCTTACCAATGCCTTTGTCAGGAAAAATGAGAAAATAAAGCTCTTGCAGAAACAACGCGAAGCACTGGAGACCATTGTCTATGAAGCCAACAATCCTGCCCTAGAAACGACTATTGTTGAATTAAAACCCAACGAGTTTAGCTACTTTTGGAATCCTATCTTAGAACGGGCGAAATCAATAGAGGTATTTCTGGATAGCCTGGAGCGAGACGTTAGTGGACTGAAAAATGGCGGAGAATTCCAGAAAATCATTCGAGAATACCGCAAAATCCTGCATGTTCTGATCGGAATAGAGGCTGAGGTAAAGCAGTTGGGCGGAAGTCTGGGGACCGTGGCCCAGGAAGTAGAGAATATTGTCTTCATCGCAGTAGGAAAGGCGGATCGTGTCGTTGAAGAGGCCATCGAGCGGAGCGAGATTCTGGTTACCAAGGCCAAGAGAAACGCCATAATCTGGGCATTTTTCGGCCTTTTGCTCCCCCTCATCCTAACTTTTATATTTGACCGTAGCTTTTGCTCACGGATTGGGCATCTAATGGATAGTCTCCATCGTGTGGCCCAGGGGAATTTGTTGGTCCCCATTGAAATCACTGGAAGCGATGAGATATCTACCCTCGCTCGCGCCACTAACGAAATGCGTGTTCAACTGGCCCAGTTGATCGAAGAAGTCGAGGCCACGGCTGCCACTAATTATCAGCATCAGGAACGAGAGCGCATCGAAAACGAGCAACGTATGCAAACGGCCGTGCGCGAACGTGAACGCCAGGTCGGTGGAGAGATTGCAGAATTGGCGGCAGCTTTCATTGTCGGTGATCTCAGCAAGCGGATGTTGACCGCTGGGCGTGAAGGCGTTCTTCTCACCATGAGCGAAAACATTAATCGCCTTGCCGATACCATCAACAATGTCATTGTCGAGGTAAGCCAAGAGGCCGCAGCGTTAGCGGAAGGGGACATTGAGCAACGTATTGACAAGGATTATCAAGGCGCCTACCTCATCCTAAAAGATGCCTTCAACACCACCTCCGAGCGTTTAACGGAAACGGTTCGTGAGATTGATCGCGCCGTAACTACTATTGCTAGCGTGTCTGGTGAAATCTCTACTGGTACTGTCGATCTTTCCCAGCGAACCGAACAGCAAGCGGCGAGTCTCGAAGAAACCGCCTCATCGGTTGAACAGCTCACGGCCACCGTTCGTGCTAATACCGAAAATACTCAACACGCCAAGACCATGGCCATCGAATTGCGCCACGCAGCCGAACAAGGGAGTACGGTAGCGGGTGAAGCTCGCGATGCCATGCAACGGATCGAGGATGATTCATCCAAGATCGCCGACATCATTAGTGTCATCGACAATATCGCATTCCAAACCAACCTCTTGTCTCTCAATGCCGCAGTCGAAGCGGCGCGCGCAGGGGATGCCGGTCGAGGATTTGCTGTCGTCGCTCAAGAGGTACGCATGTTGGCCCAACGCTCGGCCCTGGCGTCCAAAGAAATTAAGACACTCATTGTCAACAGTAACAATCAGATCAAGAATGGTGTCGAGCGTGTAAGAAAAGCGGGGGATGCCCTTACGGGAATTGTCAACGGTGTTCAGCAGATCTCTACACTGATTGCTGATATTGCTCGGGGAAGTCTGGAGCAATCAACCGCCCTTGGTGAAATCAGTATCGCGATTGATCAGATGGAGGAAATGACGCAACGCAATGCGGCGTTGGCAGAGGAAACTACAGCGGCCGTCGAATCCATGGCCGACCAAACCTCTCAATTACGTGCCCAGATGAGCTTCTTCAAGTTGCAACGCTTTGATGAAAATGGACCCCGACGCTTGTCACGTTCAACGACATCCTTGGTGCGAGTTGCCTCCAGCTAAGACAAGAGAAAGATTACAAAAAGTTCACCCTCCAGCACCCTTTTTCTGTCAAGGAAAGGGAATCGGGGGGTGAACTTTTTGTGGTCAGGTGGTAAGCGTTTTTTCCTTTCCACTCATGTTCCTATAACCTGATTTGTCGCTGAAAACGTACGATTTCGTCTCGATTTTTCTCGAACATAGGGCTGTCATCTTGGCACGGGAGACAAAAACGATCGAGAATATCGGTCGTGCCAGCGCACGTTGTCACCGTTCATGGTGTGGTTGTGACATAGCCCTGGGTACTCTCCTGGAGGTTCACGTTACCAAACGCTAGCCATCCCTAATTCCAAATCAACGCCACGGTATATCGCCATGCCCCAGAGCGTCTCTCTCTACGTCGGCGAAGAGCTCGGCCACTACAGCTTCGGTCACGATCACCCCTTTGGACCGCGCCGTCAGGCGGCTTTTTGGGATGCGGCTCACGAGTCTGGCCTGGATATCTGGGCGCGTCTCTGTCACCCGGTACAGGTCCCTTCGTCTGCCATTGAACGATTTCATACGCCAGAATATGTCGCATTAGTCAAAAGGTTATCCCAAGAGGGACATGGCTACCTGGACGCGGGTGACACTCCTGCCTTCAAGGGGGTTTATGAGGCGGCCAGTTTTGTGGTCGGTTCGGTACTCCACGCTGTCCAGGAGATCATGGAGCGACGGACTCGACGCGCTTTTATCCCGATTGCTGGATTGCACCATGCCCGCCCTGAGCGGGCGGCGGGTTTTTGCGTGTTCAACGACCTTGGGGTTGCCATCGCAACCCTGAAACACGACTACGGCCTCTCCCGCATCGCTTATGTAGATATCGACGCCCACCATGGCGATGGTGTCTATTACCCGTTTGAGGCAGATCCTAGTGTGATCTTTGCAGATACCCATGAGGATGGCCGTTTTCTCTATCCTGGAACCGGTCACGCCTACGAACGGGGCAAGGGTGCTGGTACTGGGCTTAAACTCAATCTTCCCTTGCCGCCAAGGGCCAAAGATGAGGATTTCTTTGCGGTCTGGCCGGCTGTCGAGGAACTGCTACGTGCTCAAAAGCCCGAATTTATCCTTTTACAAGGAGGTACAGACTGTATTGCAGGCGATCCTATTACTCACCTGGAGTTTTCTCCCCGTGTCCATAGCTTTGCTACCACTCAACTGATCGCGGTAGCGGAAGAGCTATGCGAGGGACGCATACTCGTTACTGGTGGCGGTGGTTACAATCTGAACAATTTGGCCCGAGGTTGGACCGCAATTCTACGTTCCCTATTGGAAATTCCCCCTTTATGACATTACCGCTGTTCAGCACTGAACCCGGCTGCCGTGAGGCTCATCTCGAACGCCGCTATAAAAACCCCCTATTTCCCGAAGCGGATCGCCAAGTCACTCAAGAAGAAGCAAACAGGGCACGTCAAGCTGATGACGAGGAAGTTACTGCCTTCCGCAAAGACCTGCGCACCCTGCTACGCGAGGTCTCTGTCCTACCGGCCCATGTCGAATCCGAGGTCGCCCTAAAGCTCAAGGAACGCATCGAGCGCCTCTACGAGATCTGTGCGGGTCTGCCTGGGGAGTTCACTCGAGAACGGGAGGGATTGATCCGACTGAGTCGTGTGATTGCGAAACCGATCGTGGATGGTGCCGCAAACGATTCCTACGCTCGTCAACAATTGGCCCAGGAGGAAACCGCCCGCGAGATCCACTGGCAACTCCTGCGTCATCCCCTAGTTGCGCATCTATTACGCCCTGATTCCCCCATTACCCCTGCGGATCTGGTTCCTACGCTACTCTCCGAAGACGAGAAATCAGTGAGAGCGGTAATAACGTTATTAGACTCAGGACAACACCGCCTTTTGCAGTTTCAGGCGCGTCAATGGTTAGAAAGGTTACAAAGTGAGGGCGTACAGATCCCGCCTTCCGCTTGGATGATTCTGGAAGTGATAGAGGAACCTATTGTCTCAACGATTACCTAAAGTGTCGTAATCATTCCCCCTTCCTGTGGGACGGGATGTGAATGATTACACTTGGATTACAACTCCAAAACACCACCGGGGGAAGATTATGAAATCAAACCTTGCGCTATTTGCAGGCCTGTTGGTATTCGTGGGCCTATTTGCATTTTTCGTGGCGGGAAATAATAACCAGATCGCATCCTTTGTCATCGACACTACCGACCACGCCTTGACTTTGGAACTAGACAAGACATTTTTCTGGAGTGATTGGAATGTAGAACTAACCCTTCGTAACAATCCAAAATGCCAGCGTCGTCATATCCTAGAATCGAGCAAGGAAAAATCACCCACCCTTGAGGTTTACTTCCCCGAACCTAATTTCTTCATCTTCCGACAGAGTAATCACTGGTATGTGGCCGATATGAAATCTTGTCGTTTCCAGGAATACAGGAAGCCCCCCCCGGAACCAGGTCGGCTGATTGGAACCTTTCAGAAAGAGGCAAATGGCTACGAATTCATTAAGAAACCTTAGACATCATTCCAAATCGATAACTTTTTAAACCTTGGCCCTTTAGGGAGCTTGTGAGCCACCCAAGATCCCTAAAAGGCTGTCTCTCCTTGGAGAGTCCTCCATTAACGCTATATCATTTACTGGTGGTGGGTAGCCGCAGTACACCTATAGCAAATAACAACCAACCAAAGATAAACAACGCCCCACCAATAGGTATCGCCATATACACTCCATGCCCTCCAGTAATGCTGCGTAGATAGAGATCTCCACTAAATAGGACAATACCGGCGAGCAGCAACCAACCAGCTCCCACCAGACAACGAATTCCTGGGAAGCGGGCTATTGTTAAACCAATAATCATTAGACCAACGGCGTGCAACTGGTGGTACTGAAGTGCCAATTTGAACAAATGGGTGGGATCATTGGCAATCAACTGCGTTTTCAGTACATGGGCTTCCGCTGCATCCAGTGCGACCGCAAGAGCGGCATTGAGAGCACCGAAGATAAGAAGCCATTTAGCTTGGGTAGGTATAGTATTCATGGGTAATCCTCGTGGTTAGTGAATAGAATCTATTGTAACATTAGGAAAGAAGTGAATCTCAATGGTAAGGTGCCTGACCTCTTCGTGGATGGCAAGACGCTGCCGGATATCTCTAGGTGACAAGGATGGATCATGCGTCACCAGGCTCATTGCGCAGGAGTAGGCGGTCTTACCGACCCGCCACACGTGTAGATCGGTAATTCGTATTTCACCGTTGTCGGTTCCGGTCTCAAAGACCTCCCGGATTTCATTGACAACCGGATGATCCATTTCCCTATCCAGTAATACTTTACCGGTCTCCATGATTAGATTCTTGGCCCAAATAGCGACAAGAATTGCCCCAACGATGCCCATTACCGGGTCCAACCACGACCAACCGTACATCCAACCACCCGATAATGCAATGATTGCCAATACCGATGTGGCCGCGTCTGCAATTACGTGGACATAGGCAGACTTGAGGTTGAGATCGTTTTGGTAGTGGCGCCCGTGATCGTGATGCCCGTGATCGTGATGGGTATGGTCATGATGCTCATGCGCATTACCAAGAATTATTGCGCAAATGATATTCACGACTAGGCCAACGATCGCTATGATAATTGCTTCCTGGTAGTGAATCGGCTGCGGTGAAAAAATACGTTCGATGGAGCCAACAATCATTAGTAAGGCAACGCCCAATAGAAAGATAGCGCTAGCAAATCCACCTAGCACCTCAATCTTCCACGTACCAAATGCAAATCGTGGGTCACGGGCATAGCGACGCGCAGCGGCGTAGGCAAAGGCACTCAGACCGATGGCGACCGCATGAGAACTCATATGCCAGCCGTCGGCCAGCAATGCCATTGAGTTGTACCACCAGCCAGTAATAATCTCAACGACCATCATTAGCGCCGTGATCCACATTACCGTACGTGTACCTCGTTCGGCGGCATGGCTACCTTCATCAAATACGTGATCGTGAATCCACGAGGTCAAATTATCTGTGTGCATAATTTGGCGATTTCTCAGGTTAGTTGCAGTTTCTTGTTATTCTCGAATTGGATGAAAATTCAAGCTTGAAGGGCAGGCCCTGAATTATAACCGTTGGTTGCGCGAGCGGGGTGCGTTACTAACCTGCGCGTTGGTTAGGGGACTCCAGCTAAATAGCATATTGGACGGA
>CAUYTY010000233.1 GCA_963575655.1 Gammaproteobacteria bacterium
CCAAGTTGCCACCTATTCAAAATTCGGGATCGCATCCAATCGTCCCCCCTCAATCCCCCCGTAAACGGGGGGAGGTCTGCGGTCTACTCCCTCCCCGTTTACGGGGAGGGCTGGGGAGGGGGCAAGTAGGTGGCAACTTGGGTTACATAAGCTTATGCTATCTTGAACAGGTGGCAACTTGAGTTGGTTTATGGAGCGATCCTTCAGTCCTTTGATAAATCGCTCAGATACGAAACTCGCGAATTAGATTATTCATAATGGTTGCTGTTTGTTGCAATTCATCTGCCAGAGCGGTAGTACGATGGATGGAATGCAAGTTCTCGTCGCTTACCATTACTAATTTATCACCGTTCTGTCCTAGATGTCGGCACGCCTCACTTTGCTCGGCAATGGCGCTGGCAATTTCTGTGATCTTCTGTGCCGACTGATTCGACATCTCACGGATCTTTTGCAAGTCGTCCGCTACCTGGCGGGCTAGTAAAACACCTTGACTGACTTGATTGTTGGCCGAGGCCATATTGGTAACGGCTGTGTGAGTGTCTTGCTGGACTCGCGTTATCATCGATGAGATCTGTACCGTTGCTTGAGCGGTGCGTTCGGCCAGTTTCTTGACCTCGTCGGCGACAACGCTGAAACCCTGCCCTCGTTCACCAGCACGAGCGGCCTCAATAGTAGCGTTGAGCGCCAGGAGATTAGTTTGATCGGTGATCCCTTTGATCATACTAACAATATTCCCAATTTCTGTGGCCTGCTGACGGAGCGAGGTTACCACGCTGGATGATTCGACGATTACGCTAGCAATCTTTTCGATTTCTAGCGCCGTCTGCTGGGCAATTTTGCTACCGCCTGAGGCGAGGCGGTACGATTCGCTGGCCTGTTGTTCAACGCTTTTGGCATTGTCTGCCACCAACTCAATACTAGCGGTCATTTGCTCAACCGCACTGGCATTGGCTGTCGCCACTTTGGTCTGCTGGTTGCTGGTATGGGTCGCTTTTTCACCAACTTCGTGCAGCTTGCGTGCAACCAACAGGAGTGAACTGGCGCTGTTTTGGACCGCAGCAATGGTCCCACGCAAACTGGCCAGCAGATTATTAAAAGCGACCGAGGTATGACCAATCTCGTCGCGGCCCTGATAGTGGATATCTAGAGTAAGGTCACCATGTTGCTCGGCCGTTTCCATGGTCTGTGCCATCAATCGCAAGGGTCTGGTAATGGAGCGCGCCAATAGGATTAAGCCAACGGAGATCACTGCCAGTGCTACCAGTATTCCTACCACTACTGTGATGATTGCCTGTTGTCGTTCCTGGTCAATGGCTGCCAGGCGATAGCCAATAACGAATGTGCCCAATACGGTATCATTCGTATCTACCACCTTACGTTCCAGTACCAGGAAATGTACTTTATCCTTAGGGGGGTTGGAAACGTTTTCGGTGAGTGGTTTTCCTTTCGCATCGAGGAATTCGGCAAAGGCTACCTCGTCACGTTCGATTAGTTCTTTAACGAACGTCTCCAGGGCAGTAAGGTCGTAGTTGGTAATATAGGGAGAACTCACGTGGGCCACAAAGTCGGCCATTACTCCAGCCGCAGACTGTAGGCTGGCTTCGAGTGCGTGTAACTGTTGCAATCCCATTACTGTACCAAGACTTGCCAGCGACAGGGTAACCAGCAACAACGCTGGACCAAGTAATTTGCCCAACAGCGAGGTTGGTTGGAATAGTCGAGAAATGAGATTTTGCGTCATATTCTATTCTTAGTAAAGTTTTGTTGAGGGAATTCGTAACAATTAAGCGAGGGGAAGAGACAAGTTAGGCATTATCGGAAACTCTTAGTCTTGATTATCCTCTTGTCATTCCGGCGAGAAGTACCGGAATGACGTTTGAGTTGAATCATAGGTAGCGACTTGAGTTGATGTCTAATAAAATGCTCGTAACGCAAACAACTCATGCTCTACGGACGGCCCACGGATACATCAGAATTTATTAGCAGCAATTACCTTACCTCCCTTCAACTGGGTCGGCCAGATTTGTGAAAAGCCCTGATGTTTCGCCGCAGAGAAGGCAACTCGCAGGCCACCGAGATCAACCTCAAGGGATTCGAGGGCGCTAAGAAAGGTTGGCCGACTTAGATTGCGACCGGCCTTTTTAAGTGCCTCTACTAACACTGCTGCATCGATGTAACCCTCAAGCGAGGTGTAATCGCCGCCTATCTTCAGGTCAGATTGATATTGTTGGATAATAGCCAGCGAGGAATCCTCGGGCGAGGGTAATACTTGAGTGACTACTATACCGTCACCATCAGCACCTACTTCACGAATCAGATTCGCGGTACCCACGAAAGATACGGTAAGAAATTTCGGCGAAAAACCGGCAGCCTTCGATTTCTTTACGACCGCAGCCACGGAATAATAGGGACCCACCACCACGACCGCCTCGGGTGCTGCTGCCTTTAATTTGGTTATCCCTTCTTCGACCTCTGCGGTATTGCGTTTGAAGCGTGCCTCAGCAGCCAGTTGTAGGTTACGGTTACGCAGCGCACGATTGACGCCTGCCTTGCCAGCCTCACCGAAGGCATCATCCTGAATGAATACGGCGATCTTGTTGAAACCAAGATCCTTGGTCAAACGTTCGACCATAGCCTCGGTCTCGTCAAAATAAGAGGCACGCAGATTGAATACCCATTTATTGGGAGGATTGCGTAAGAATTCAGCGCCGGTGAAGGGAAACAGATACGGAGTCTCTGCCCTCACCGCAATCGGTACTGCAGCGGTCGAGGTTGGGGTACCCACATAGCCAAATAGCGCAAATACCTTATCCTCTTCTACCAATTTCTTGGTCATTGCGGCGCAGCGTGCGGGGTCATAGCCGTCATCTACGCTAATAAGCCGAAGTTTGCGGCCATGGACACCGCCAGTGGCATTGACCTTATCGATATAAGCGTTTGCTCCCGCCTTGAGTCCGATTCCCAGGCCCGCAGCCGGACCGCTCTGTGCATTGCTCATACCGATCAAGATCTCGGTATCGGTCACGCCGATTTCTGCCTGTGCCGATGCAGTGGCTAATACTAAGATTGCCACAAGGACAGATAGACGGGTCAAATAGTTTCTCATATTTTTACTCCGGGGTTATTTTCTATTTCACAGATAGAAATGATTTCGAATTTCAGCGTCTCGCCATGTAATTACGCTCTTGCGGTCACGATGATCATGTTCCTAACGGGATCTGAATGATTACGTAACCTCGCGGGACAGCCTTGCATTATTAATTGTTAAGAAATAATGCGTACCTATTTTTGCTAGTCCAGCAAGGAAACAGGTTAGGTAATTCCCGTAATTTGTCAGCGTCCAATTGCGTCGACTCAGACAATACCATAACATGAAGTTCCCTTCCTTACTTCCGAGTGCGTGTCCATGCGGCGAGACGATCTGC
The DNA here is from genome assembly GCA_963575655.1 of Gammaproteobacteria bacterium. NCBI lineage: Bacteria > Pseudomonadati > Pseudomonadota > Gammaproteobacteria > Gammaproteobacteria bacterium. Next base: position 3,426 of record CAUYTY010000233.1, read on the forward strand.
TTCGTCTGTTGGTCATCAGCGAGTCATGGAACGAAGCTGAAGTCCTTACTAACCACTTACGTAACGCTGGCCATATTGTCCGACCGTTACGGGTCGAGGACGAAGGGCGGCTGACGATGGCTCTACGCGATCAGGACTGGGATCTGCTGCTGTACCTGCCTGATGCGTTAGCGTTGGAGGTTACTACGGTTCTCGACCTGTTGTCCGACAGCCGCAAGGATATCCCGGTCATCGTGGTCGCTGATGACCTTTCCCCGCAGCAGAAACTGGAAGTTTTGGAGGCCGGCGCCCAGGATGTGGTACCCAACGAACCGCCTGGGCTACTACAAAAGGTGGTGCGTCGCGAGGTAGAGGGGCTGCGTCTACGCCATACCCTCCACGCCTGCCAGAACGATCTCCGGGAGGCGGAACGACGCTGCCGAATGTTGCTCGACAACGCTCGCGACGCCATCGCCTATGTCCAGGAAGGGATGCATATCCTTGCCAATCCTGCCTATCTCCAGGTCTTTCGATTTGCCGATGCCGACGAGGTAATTGGGGTACCGCTGCTCGATGTCGTCTCCCCCGAGGCACATCTTTCGCTTAAGGACCTGCTCCGTATCGCAGATCGTCCCGGTAGTGAGGTCCAATCCCTGAAGATCCAGGCATTGCGCACCGATGGTGAATCATTTTCGGCGCGTTTTGAATTCACTCCTGCCGTATTGGATGGAGAGTCTTGCATCCAGGTAGTGGTTCACGACCTATCACCGACCGCCGAATTGCAGGAACAGATTAACAATCTCACTCGCCGGGATTCTCTTACTGGTTTGTATAACCGTCAGTATTTCCTTCAGGAATTGGAGCGTACGCTACCCAGTCACCCCGGCGTAGTCTACCTGACGGTAGATAATTTGGCGGTACTGCGGGGAAAGGTAGGCATTGCGGGGGCTGATCGGGTACTCAAAGAGGTAGCCCTCCTGATCACCCGCCATGTGCAGGCCAGTGACCTGGTAGCCAGTTTTGGTGATGGCGTATTCACCCTTTTGACCACGGAAGGGGAGGAGTCGCGGCTGCGCACCTTAGTCGAGGGAATCCGCAAGGCTCTGAGCAACTGCCTGATCGAGGTAGAGGGAGTAACTGTAAGTGCCAGCAGTAGCGTTGGCCTTCATCCCAGCTACCTACACGCTAAGGACAGTCGGACCCTATTGTCACGGGTAGAGGCGGCTGCCACGGCGGCCCGAGAAGGCGGAAGCAAGGGAATAGTGGTTTGCAAACCGGAGGGAACGAATGCGAAACGATTAGCCACCGCCGAGGCGGGGGGAAATTTGCTGCGTATGGCCTTGGAGCAGAACCAATTGTTCCTCGCCTATCAGCCCATTGTGTATCTCCGGGGCGATGGCCGTGAGATCTACGAGGTCTCGCTCCGGTTGATCGGACCCAATGGGGAACAATCGGTCTCCGAGCAGGTAATGCAATCCAGGGATGACCCCCATCTATCTGTGGCGATCGATCGCTGGGTTGTCTCTCGAGCTCTGGAGGTAATCGTCGAGCGTCGATCTCGAGGGGGAAAACCCGTACGATTATTGCTTGGGATATCTCGTGGGACTCTCTTGGACGAAACATTTCCTGCCTGGCTGGGAGAGAATCTCAAGTCGTCCAATATCCCTGCTGCCTCTCTTGTCTTACAGACCTATGATGTCCTAGCCGTCGATCATTACCTACGGGTACGCGACCTTATTCTCTTGCTGCGTAATCTTGGTTGTAGCTTTTCCTTAGCGCACTGCCAGGGTGATGAGGAGGTGTCTTCCCAATTACGTCAACTCGACGCTGATTATTTTAAGATCGACGGCAATCTCATCCAAGATCTAGCAACCAATCACGATCATCAGGTATTAGTACGTACCTTCAATGAGCAGATTCACGCACTCGGGAAATACACACTCGCCGAATCTGTTCGCGACGCCAACACCTTGAGTTTACTATGGCAGTATGGGGTGGATTATATTCAGGGTGAATATCTACAGAAACCGTCGTCAGTCATGGATTACGATTTCAGTAGTTTATTCCTTGAGTAGGTTTCTTTTGTTATGCGCAGCTATGTTGGAATATTGATGAAAAGAAGCTAACTTTGAGAATAACCGTTTGCTCCCCCTCCCCAGCAGGTATGGTATCCTAATATGTCGTATTTTCCGACCTGTACTCGGATTCCTTATCCATTGGCAACGGTAGATGATAATGTGTGTTGATAACCGTTTGCTAATAGTAATTATATCTTAACCCAAGTTGCTACCTAGCGCGCTTTTCTCCCCTCTCCCTCCGGGAGAGGGGCCGGGGGTGAGGGCGTGATGCTGACGAATCAACAAATTCGCGCCCTCACCCCAACCCCTCTCCCTCCGGGAGAGGGGCTTTTTCGTTTCTCATCGCATAGGTAGCAACTTGGGTTATCTTACGGAGGACGTACCAATGTCTAACCAACCGTTTGTTTATCACAAGATTGTTGCCGGTGTTAGGATGCGCACTGGGATTCATCCCGCAATGCTACGAGCCATCGGTCTCGCACGTACTTGCAAGGGGGAGGTGGCTGTGGTTCACGCGATGGAAAAGAGCGAGATCACCGCCCCCGCCCTGGAGGTTGCCCGCCGCCATTTCGATGAACTCCGTGTCACCTACCCCGAAGTTACTTCTACTTGTCTAAAGACAGGCTCCATCTGGAATGCCATGCTGGAAACTGCGCGGGGCACTGAGGCGGGTCTAATCGCCATCAGTACTCACACCCACAGCCAGCTATCCGCTCTACTCAATACTTCGTCCAGTGACCATCTTCTGCACCACGCCGATCGCGATGTATTGGTCACTCGCACTGAGCGTTACAACGCGAATCAGGTCCCTGAAAACTACCGGAACATTCTGCTGATTACAGACCTACAGGATAACCACCGGCATATTGCAGAGCGTGCCATTGCGATCGCAACCAATCAGGGGGCGCATTTATCGCTGCTCCATGTTGTAGATCGCTACCCGGTAGATCGGGAGAATGAAGATATCGCCCACGAGGATCAAGACCCGATTATTCACCAGAAACGTATTCGGTGCGAGCGTTTAGGAAAGTTCGCGCAGGAGTTCGGATTACCGCATACGTCGTGTGAGGTGGTGGTAACCAGTGACGCCGCCCACAATATTATGCCCTCCTATGCGCAGACCAAGGGTGCGGATTTGATTGTGATCGGTGCACACAAACCAACAACATTGGATCTGTTGCTTGGCTCTATTGCTGACAAAGTTGTCCACTACTCCCCTTGTGACGTGTTGGTTGTCCATATCGGACCCTATGCTAACGCATGAGGGTTAGAGTCGTTGTCTGATGAATTGAATAGACATTATCGGAAACCTCACCCCCCGCCCCCCTCTCCTTAACAGGAGAGGGGGAGAATTATTCCGTTGTTATGCTTAACTCCTGAACGGAACAGGCAAAAAATCTCCCCCTCTCCTGTTAAGGAGAGGGGGGCGGGGGGTGAGGTTTTGGGTTTCCGATAATGTCTAATGTAGTCGTGCACTCTCCCCTCTAATTCCCTAGGCCACCTTACCCCCTTGCCCTCTCTCCATGAACGGAGATAGGGAGATGAGGCAATGAATCAAATTACTTTTTCTTTATTCCCCCTCTCTTGTTAAAGCGAGGGGGGAGGTCGGGGGAGTGAATGATTACTGAACACGGCCAAGACCAATCGTTGTCGTGGTCTTGAATTAATTTCGTAATAAACGTCGCAAACAATTTGCGTAGAACTGTTCATCGGGGTGGCGCGCGCTACGCTGGGCTTGCCATAGCGTCTCGGCCAGACATTCCATCATGCGATGTTCGACAGTGTGGGTATCGCCTAACCGAATCGTCAGCGTTTGGTAGATTTCACGCACGCCGCAAGGGCGATCAGTGGCAAACGACTCTTGTAAGGCGAGGTGCATCCCGAGATGTAGAAAGGGGTTAGTTTCTCCCTCGGTGGGCAACCAATCACGACCGGCACTTTTTCCAGGATCTTCCAGAGCACTATGATATTCGGGGTGGTCCGCTACAATTTGGGCAATGATCTGTTCCAGTGGTTCTAATGGTTCACCGGCTTGTGCTTTATACCAGGCATCACACCATAAGCGACGCAAACGGTCGCGGTCTTGGCTGTAGATCACGGTAGGTCCCTTTTGAACGATAGAAGGGTAGTTTTATCAGGATATTCACAGAGATCTGCGATGAGACATTCCGCGCAATGTGGCTTACGTGCAGTGCATACATAGCGGCCATGGAGGATCAGCCAGTGGTGGGCGTTACAACGAAACTCTTCTGGCACCACCATTAGCAGAGTCTCTTCCACTACCCGTACGTCTTTACCTGGAGCCAGTCCGGTACGATTAGAGAGGCGGAAGATGTGAGTATCTACCGCAATTGTTGGTTCTCCAAAAACGGTATTCAGGACAACATTAGCAGTTTTACGTCCGACTCCGGGTAGGGCCTCCAAGGCCATTCGTTTTCGAGGTACCTCACCACCATGCTGCTCTTCTAGGAATTGGCAGGTCTTGAGCAGATTGCGCGCCTTGCTATTGTAAAGTCCGATGGTATCGATATAGCCCTTGAGCCCTTCCTCACCTAGTTTGAGAATGGCTGCTGGAGTATTCGCCACCAAAAATAGTCGTCGCGTAGCTTTATTTACACTTACGTCAGTAGCCTGAGCGGAAAGAATTACTGCCACCAGTAACTCGAAAGGCGTGGACCAGAGCAACTCGGTGGTGGGGTTAGGATTAGCATTTTGCAGTCGCTCGAAGATTTTTCGCCGAATCATTTCGTTCATTGGGTAGCCGCTGGGAAATAGCCATGGATGGCGGGATCGTCAGATTGATTCATACGTTACCCAAGTTGCTACCTATGCGGTGAGAAACGAAAAAGTCCCTCCCCCCGGGAGAGGGGAGAAAAGCGCACTAGGTGGCAACTTGGGTTACGTATTTCTTGGACAACTACCACCAGAGGGGCGTTTGTATGGTTTAGCACCGGCTGAGTGTTTGCGATGTTTGCCACTGGAAAAACGTTTGCGTGGATTGCGTCCTGAAAACATTCGGAAGATCAACGATGCCTTGAACAAACTAAACTGGACTCAATCCAAAAAGTTGGTGTCTCGGCCGCAACATGCTACGGTTTTTTCATTGATATCCGTTGCCCTGTGCGAATATCAAAAGCTCTTTTGAGGGCAATAAGCAAGGCTAGACCGATAAAAGCGCCTGGCGGTAGAATACCCACAAGCGCGGGATGAAAACTCTCAGGCAGAACCAAGGTAAGGCCACGTGCAGTTTCACCAAACATCATGTGAATCTGTGAGAAAAGCGTTCCATTGCCCACCAATTCGCGCATTGCTCCCAGGATCGTAAGGACTGCGGTTGTACCCAAACCCATTGCTAATCCGTCCATCGCTGCTGCCCCGATCCCGTACTTGGAGGCAAAGGCCTCGGCGCGACCAATAATAATACAGTTCACTACAATCAACGGAATATAAATACCCAGCACCTTATACAGTTCGTTCACATAGGCATTCATCGCGAGATCAACAATCGTTACCAACGAGGCAATCACCAAAACAAAGATCGGGATACGCACATCAGGAACAACATAATCACGAATCAGGGAGATCACGATATTAGAACCAAATAGCACCAGGGTGGTTGCCAATCCCATCCCGAGCCCATTCACGGCATTGGTTGTGGTCGCCAACAATGGACACATACCCAAAATCTGCACCAAATTCGGATTATTGTGCCACAGCCCCTCGTGGATAATGTGCGAATAACTAGGTGTGATCATAATGCAAAGAACCTCGCTGTGACGAGAAGAGCACGTCGTGGTGGGTTTCGTAATATTGTAACGTGCGTTTTATGGCGCCAACCACCGCACGCGGGGTAATGGTTGCACCACTGAATTGGTCGAAGCTACCGCCATCTTTTCTCACCGCCCAGCGGGTGATTTCAGGATTTTGTAAAGATCGACCGACAAATTTTGTGATCCAAGGAGAACGGTCTATTTCAATCTTATCGCCCAGGCCGGGCGTTTCCTTGTGAGTAATTATGCGCACCCCAGCAATCGTCCCATCGACATTAACGCCGATTAGCAAATTAATGTTACCGCTATATCCATCTGAGGCTACCGTGGTAAATACTGCCGCCACCGGTACTCCTTCTTTGCGTGCGCGATAGACGGTCACTGTTCCGTTGGTACGCAATGAAGCATCGTTGACCACCAAGATATCCGCAGTGATATCGTTGTCGTAGCGCCCACTGGGTACAATCTGTTGCAGACTGCGCGCTAAGGCTGCATGGGCATTGGCTTCGATACGCTCTTTGGTTACGGTATAGGTCAGGGCCAAAGCGGCCGTACCCACCGTGGCAAAAATTCCCAGCAGCCCAGCGGCCCGTGCCATGGTACGAACCAACTCGTTGAATATTGGCAAGCGGGTCTTTATGTGTCGTTGATGGTCGGTATTCAAGTCCAAAAATCTCCCACGCCTAGCGGCCAGAGAAACTGGAAAATGGTTTCAATCATTCGTAATCACTCAACCACTCACACTCAACGGCAGAGAGAGTAAACAATTAGCATTATTCTAGCGATGTCCGTAGACCCGTGGTTGGGTGTATTGATCAATCGTCGGCGCCGCGATGTTCATTACCAGTACGGCGAAAGCTACCGCATCAGGATAACCGCCGAAAGTGCGGATCAGGTAGACCAGTATTCCAATACCCGCACCAAAAATTACCCTGCCTTGGGGAGTAGTAGCGGCCGATACCGGATCAGTAGCAATAAAGAAAGCCCCGAATAAAGACGCCCCACTGAATATATGAAATAGTGGCGAGGCATAACGGTCGGCATCCACACCATAAAACAGTGTGGCTACGATAAATAACGTTCCCAGCATTCCTGCCGGGATATGCCAGGTGATGGTACGTCGCCATATCATCCATACCCCCCCGATCAGATAAAGAAAATTTACCCACTCCCATCCCTTGCCACCCATTGTTCCAAACACTGGACTCATCCTCATGGCTTCGCTAACGGTATGATGCAGTCCAATCTGTTGGCGCAGCGTATCCAGTGGTGTGGCATGAGAGATTGCATCCACGGTTAATCCACCCATGGTATAACCGTTAAAGATGAGATTAATCGAATCCAATGGTCCCAGCCAGCGGGAGAATACATCAACGGGAGGTAACCACTGGGTCATCTCTCGAGGAAAGGAAACCAGCAATAGGACATATCCCACCATAGCCGGATTAAAGGGGTTATAGCCCAGTCCCCCGTAGAGGTGTTTGGCAAAGATGATGGAAAATGCCGAGCCCACCGCCGTCATCCACCAGGGAGAGAATGGAGGCAGCGCCATGGCAAGTAAGACTGCGGTGAGCGTCGCGGAAAGGTCACGCCATGCCGGAATCACGGGTCGATTACGAGCGGTGATCATTCCCGCCTCGGCAATCAGCGCTACAATTACTGCAGTAGCGATATTGACTACCACCCCGAAACCAAAAAACCAGACCAACCCAAATAGGGCAGGGACCAGCGCAATTAAAACATCTCCCATCATCCCGCTTACTGATGTGTGGGTATGAAAATGAGGAGATGAAACAGTTTTGAATTCCATCGATTAAATCCTACGAGATTATGCTAAAGGTGCTCAGATATTCTTTTGAGCCGCTGCTGCTGCGGCTTTTTTGGCAGCGACACGGGCCACGGCGGCCTCAATGGCGGCACGTTTTGCGTCCAACTCACGTTTATTTTCCTCTGAGGGAACGGAAGTAGGCGCGGAAGCAGTAATCGCAACAACTTTTACTTGGGCAAGTTTCGCCGCTTTTTCCTGTTTTTCTCGTTGGAGACGTGCCTCGCGCGCCTCGTAGCGACGACGTGCATGGTCGGCTTTTTGTTGGGCGCGACGGCGGGCGCTGATCTCGCTTTTGGCAAAGCGATAGTATTGGACCAAGGGGATGTGACTAGGACAAACCTCGGCACAGCAACCGCATTCGATACAGTCCGAAAGATGGTCCGCGCCGAGTTTGTCGAACTCCTGGGCGCGGGCGTGCCAGTACATCTGCTGAGGCAGTAGGTTGGCCGGACATACCGGGACACAGGCCGCGCAGCGGGTACAGGGTTGCGGTGGTGATACCAGTGGTACCTCAGTGGCAGTGGCACACAGCAGGCAATTGGCGGTCTTGATCACGGGTACGCCGTCGTGGGCTAGGGCAAACCCCATCATTGGACCGCCCAGGATTAGACGCTGAATCCGCTCTTGGCGCACTTGGTAGTGTTGGAGCAGAAAATCTACTGGGGTACCTATCAGTACCTCAAGGTTACGCGGCTGAGGAACGGCCGCGCCAGTGAGGGTCAGGATGCGTGCGATCAGAGGTTCTCCATGGACTACGGCACGGTAGGAGGCGTAGGCGGTGGCGACATTGTGACAGACAACCCCGATATGGGCAGGCAGGCCGCCACTCGGCACCTCTTTACCAGTCACCACTTGGATGAGCTGTCGCTCACCTCCCATCGGATAGCGCGTCGGCACGCGCACCACCTCGATGTCTGTACCAACGGCGGCCTCGGATAGTGCTCGGTAGGCTTCGGGTTTGTTGTCCTCAATGGCGATCAGGCACGTGGTGGGGCTCACGATACGGGCCAGAATACGCAACCCGGTAATAATCTCAACAGCGCGGGTACGCATCAGCAGATCATCGGAGGTGATGTAGGGTTCACACTCCACCCCGTTCAGGAGCAGGGTTTGGATGGGATAGGCCACCCCCGGATTGAGTTTGACCGAACTCGGAAAGCCCGCACCACCCAATCCCACAATCCCGGCTTGGTGTATCCGGGTACGCAGGAGGTCAGGGCCAACATGTTCCCAGTCCAGGATGCCCGCATGCTCGCACCAGCGATCCACTCCATCGGTCTCGATGACGATGCACGGTGCCTCTAGTCCTGAAGGGTGGGGCACGGGTAGCACGCCAATCTCTACTACTTGCCCGGAAGAAGGGGCATGGACCGGGACGCTGAATGGCCCCTTCGATGTGGCGAGCATTTGACCCTTGAGGACCAAATCTCCCACCTTGACTATCGGTTCAGCGGCAACACCAATGTGCTGATGCAGGGGCAAAATCAGCCGGGGAGGGAGTGGCGCTGTCGCTATCGGTAAAGAAGTCGAGATCGACTTATTGCCCGGAATGTGGATCCCGCCATGAAAATTAAAGAGATGGTGATTTTCTCTCCTTCCTTCAGCAATGGGGGAGAAGGCCGACGAATGAGATTTACGTCGAAACGATAACCAAGGCCAAAGCAAATAATTACGCATCACTGGTTAACTCTAGTAGCTAATCTTCATGTTGGGTTAAATCCCATTTATCCGTTACCAGACGAGACGATTTCCATAAGGTGGGAAATCTCCACTTCGGATAGACTGCCATTTTCGGTAGTCTAATAACTCAAGTTGCTACCTAGTGCCTGGCCGAAAATCTCGGTTTTATGTTCTGCAACCCGGAGGGTTACTAGCTATTTTTCATCGTTCCCACGCTCCGCGTGGGAATGCATCCCGCGACGCTCCCGCGACGCTCCCGCGTCGCGTGTTTCGAAACACGGTACATCCATTGTGGTGATTCCATTCCATAGATCATATACCGCGATGACTTCCTGCTTGTTCGTGATTCCCACCAATACGCGACGCAGGAGCGTCGCGGGATGTATTCCCACGCGGAGCGTGGGAACGATGTATAAAACCGAGGTTTTCGGCCAGACACTAGGTATACCAATTACACTTAGAAGGTTCCTTATGCTGGGCGGTAATACTAACTCAAAGTTCATTAACGTTAGCATAACGTAAACCTACAATTCGTTGAATATCAAGTTATTTTTCTGTATCTCAAGAAAAACGAGAAATGAACTCTGATCGGTGGTCAATATAACGGATAAAAAACATTTCTGCATATAATTGGTATAGCAACTTGGATTAATATAATGAATACGTCTTTCGAGTCTATGCGGAATAGTATTTAGCGAATTAGCACTCCTAGTGCTAGCACTGTTTCTACAGTATCACTTCGTATTGTTCCAACAGTTTTGTGAGATCATTTTGTTCTAATAATTCTACCGCATTAATTTGCGCCTGCTGGTGAGCGGTTGGGCCAAAATATTGATTTGTCACGGCGATCTTTTGGAAGCTGACTTTCGGGTGTCGGTATTCATAAGCAGCGGCACCAGTGACCACATCCTTAACGGCATCCCATCCCATCAAGCGATTGCGGGCTGATGTCTTGCACTGGATGAGACATCCTCGTCCAGTATCGCGATTAATAGCCACCACGTCCACGCCCCCATCACCGATGGTGGGCGTGGAGTACACATCAGTATAACCTTGTTGTTGCCACAATCGTAGACATAGGCGCTCAAAAGCCCGTGCCTCAATATGCTCCAGGTATTTTGGTAAAACCCGCATTGGTGTGTAGGCTGAATGGCCCTCCACGGTTTGCAAATCCTTCCAATCATTTAGAGTCAATCCGGGGATACCGTTGAAAATGTCTTCCGAAAGGTTACGTTTGGAATCGAGTAAAAAGTCGAGTTTGGCTTCGAAAGTCACGAAATGGGGCGAGGTGACCGTAGGGTAATACACACACACCGGTCGTGTCTGACCGATACGATAGGCCCGATCAGTAGCCTGATCTTCCTTGGCTGGATTCCACGCACGCGTGTAGTGGACAACATGATTAGCGCCCACAATGTTGACACCAAAGCCAATGGCGGTAGTGCCAAGAATGATGACATTGAATCCACGGACAGCTTGGAAATCATCAATGATCGATTGGCGTGAACGGCCACATTGCTTAGTGGTCGTGGTCTTCGTGGAACCATTTACAATCGCTGGCCGTATTCCGAACGCTGACTCAATGTGGTGCTGAAGTCCTAATTGGATATCCCGAAAGTCAGTAAAAACGATGGCTTTCTCACCCATCCCGCGAATCTCACCAAGCCGATCCAGGAGCCATCCGAGCTTGGGGGATTTCTGGCAGGCCTTACGTGTTGGTTTGGTGCCAAGATCTAGTTTGAGACCCGGCTTCCGAGGGGCAGCGCAGATCAGCCGAAGTTGATGAATCATGCGAAGCAGTGGATTTGCTTCATGTTCTTTCTCCGGTTCATTCTTATTTTCCTGCTCATCGTCTCCTTCTGCTTGACCCTCACGAGCTTGGATATATTCTGATTGAACATGCCGGTACAGTCCGAGTTGAAATTCCGACAGCGGCAATGTTCGGCATGACCGCTCAATTGTTTTGAGAGGAAGATCCTTCTTTACATCGGTTTTCATGCGCCGCAAAAGTTGGGGCTCGATCAACATTCGCAATTCATCCAAGGTTTGACGATCGTTATCGATCTGGGCCTCGATGGGGCGACGGTAGCGGCGACTAAAATCATTCAACGCCCCCAGTAGACCTGGCTGAATGAAATCGAACAGGCACCAGAGATCGGTTAGAGAATTTTCGACCGGAGTACCGGTGCAGGCGATCTTAAATCGGGCATGTTGGGCCTTTGCCGCGTGAGTAACCAATGCTCCCGGGGTCTTTATTTTTTGTGCTTCGTCACAAATCAGGATGCTCCAACGTTCAGCTCCGAAGGAAATCTCCTGGTCACGCAAAGTCTCGTAGGTGGTGAGTACAATCTGAGCGTCTTCGCGCCAGCCATCGCGCAATAATTGCATTCGTTGACCTTGGAGAGCCTCATCCATTTGCTCGGGTCGAATTCTATATTGAGACAGGGCATCGCCATAAACCCGCCGCACCTTGCCCTGCAAACCCTCGTTAAAGAAACGAGCAATCTCAATTTGCCAATTCTCCAGCAACGAGACTGGCGCAACCACCAACACTGGTTCTGGTTTTTCCGCTTGTTCCAGATACCAAATGATGAAGCACAGCACCTGAAGCGTTTTGCCCAGCCCCATATCGTCAGCCAGAAGAGCACCGCGTATCCCGGAGGATTCGGTCAGTCCCCATAGGAATTGCAGCCACGCCACGCCTACCCTTTGGTGGTCAAGGAGTTGGAATTGATCCGAACGAAAGGCAGCGGGTAATCGTGGAGCTGGCGAGTGGTCGCGGTCGAAATCGTGAAGCTGACGCTGGCGTTTTTCGACATACTCCGGGAGCGCGATATTCTGCTGAATGAGTAGCGTGGATAGCAGCCGTGCCGGTGGAGGCTCTTCCAGGGGCAACACTGATTCCTCGACGGCCTCAATGGCAGTTTCCGACGCTACGTCCGCCGGCGTGGCATCCCGCATGAAATTGGCCGGGTCGCGGAAGAGCGGATCGAATACCGCACCCAATCGTTCAGCCTCTACTAGAGAGAGCGACGCGGGCCAGCCTTCGGGGTGAATGGATTTCTGATCTTGAACCTGAGCGGTTTTGATGGCTGATTTCAAACTCTCGAACCGCTGGGGCGTCACCACAAAATTGACAGATTGCTCCGATCCTGGCGGGGTAAACGTGGCGATGACCTCCATGCTTTCAGGAATCCAAGTTTCTAGATCCTGATCCTTACGGGCCACGTAGGGGGTATAAACCGGTATGTGCTCGCCAATACCCACCACCCGTTCGGCATAGCGACCGAGATCGAAAACTTGGGAAAAAGAAGCCAGCGGTGGTGCTCCCCACGGTGCGGCGAGTAAGGATTCGAGGGCAGCGATACGCTCCGCTGTGTCACCCCGAATCTCTATTTCCCGGTGACCCCAGACAAAACTGCTCTCACCTGCCGTCATGCCTTGCCGGAGAGTTTTCATGAACTCTCTAAGAATTTGGGGATGTCCCAGATGTAAAGCAGGTAAAGGCGCCGCCTCTTCATCCCTGGGTTGCAACAAAATAAGCACCGCATCAACGCGATGGTGCTCGTTCCATTCCACGGATACATCAAAGTCGTAAAAATGAATCTGCGCTTGACGCCGTGCTCGCTCAAAGGTTTCCGGTGAAATGACTCGCGTCATACTCTCGCCCAGCAGGGCATAAGGATTACGCAGGAACTGTTGGGCACGCTTGCCGGTGAGACGCCGTCCAGGAAATGCGCGAATTTCAGCGAGAATCTCCTTGGTCTCTGATTTGATATGGACACGAATGCGTTCTCCACCCTCGGTGAACACATCGTAGCTATTCCGCACCTGACGGTAGGCGTCGAATTGTTTGAGCCAGAGATTTTCGGGAACCCCGGGAATGCCCGGCACTACCTCGATTACCTCCATGCCTTCCACCCTCGCCTTACGCAGACGTAGCTCCAATTGCCCCGGATTAATCACGACGGTTCGCGCGAGGTATTGATCCAGCTCGACTCGGGCATAAATCGCGAGAGTACGAAGATCTCCCCATAGGATTTCGGTTTTGACCTGCGTACGTTCAGTCGCGGGTCGAACCGCGAAGGCATCCAGCGCCTCCAGCAGACGCCAGACTTTGGTGGGTAGCAGATAATGCTGGCCCTGCCACGCCATAATTCCGCCAGTGCGTTGAGGATTTCCTTTGAGTTTGCTCCCTCCAGACACAGCCCAAGTAACACTTACCTGAAAATCGGGATCGGAAACGGCGCGGTGGGAATGAAGAGAAGGGCGCCAATGCCATGAGGAGGGTAATCCTAACAGTGGTAGATTCGATTCATGTTCCTGAATTCCTTCCAGATCGTAATAATCCGTCCAACTAACAGAGACTTCTCCTGTCTCACTCGTTGCCGCTAATTCTTCTTGCACCAATTGGTCGAGATAGCGTACACACGCCTCCTCGGAGAATAGTGGCGCTTGGGTCAACCATTCACGGGCAGCCGTTGCGTTTGTTTTACCACCCGTTGCTGCAAAGACGATATTTTGATTCAAGTAGGTTCGGATAAGTTGTGTTTTACGACCTAATAGGGTGTCGAAAATAGTCATCGTGAGAAACGTGCGTACCGATTGCTTTGGATAGAAGGATAGATTCCTAACTTTGCTAATTGCTGTTCAAATTTTTCCTCCCAACCAACAACATTGTGGGCGAGCCACTTTTTTGCGTTTAATGTATTTTTTATCTTATTAATTTGAATTTTATTCCCGGGTATTGATTTGCGAACTGAACTATATTCGCGAAGGTCTTGAGCTTTGGAGTGCTCTGGCATTGGAAAGTCGCTAGTGGCATAAATATAACAGGCATTGCCTGTTTCACCAAATTCCACTACTACATACTTTCCAAAATTCATAATGAATGCATTGTTTGTATAACTGCTTCCGTCCAATATGCTTACCCGACCTGATTTACGTTTTCGTATTTCTACATAGTCTAAATCATTGCCCAATGCGCGTTTACCTAACGCGATGTGTGTTTCTTGAATAGCGTCTGCATAACGCATCCAAAAATTTAATCGCCGTTCATCACCGACTTTATCCTGAAGCAGCAAACGGAAGAAATCCTGAATATCCTCGCGGCTCAACCAGCGTAGCATCATCTGGCGTACGTCACCCTCGACATGGCCCCACCTAATATTACGCCCGAGGTTGGGACTGCCCCAGGTTTCCAGAGCTATCCGTTGCAAACTTGGATGGGCTGTATTTTGGAATTGGCTGTCATAATAACGCTTCAACAAAGTCGCAAGCACGTCGGGTACTCGACGCGGATCTTCCATCCGATTCAGGAACCCATCCAGCAGCTTGTGAAAAGTTTCATCGTTCAGGCTGATCAAGGCTTGTGCCTGAGCGCGTAACAGATCCATCCAGAACCAACTCTGCTCTGGGATGCGCAGACGCTCCCGAAGCGAATCAACTTCGGTAAGGTTTCCATTCAACGCGGCAGTGGCGTAGCGTCCACAAGGGTCATCGGTCAGCAAATTGCGATGTTCAGCGAGTGATTCCAACCATTTTTTGGGTCTGTGTTTGACGGATTGAGATTGGATATCCGCCAGCGTTCTTCCCAGAAAATTTCTTAACTCATGCCAATTCGTTTGACTGTGGCTATCGATGTTCTCATCAAATTGAAAATAAGCATCAAGCAGGCCATGCCACCAATGCGCGGGCAGGGTTTTGTCGTGGATACGGGATTCGATTTGGCGCAAAACTTGAGGGAAACGATGGGAATCCGCGATTAATCGTCGCTGGTCCGTACCGTGAGGACGAATCAGTGCATGGCACAGATAGTGCAATCTGGTCTCACAGGCCCGCGCCACCCCTTCGTGATACAGAATTTCCAGGGCACGATCCAGTTGTTGTGGTGGTGGGCCGAGGTTAGTTTGACCGGAACCATAGCGTTGGTCGAGTTGTTCGGCCAATCGTGCTATCTTTTCGAAACGTCCGATACGGGGACGCTCGCGTCGCGCTTCGTCCCATAAGAATGTGTCCAGATCATGTTGTAGTTGCTCTAGGGCAGACACGGAGCCTCCTAACGCAATAGGCATCGGCCAATGGCCGCGTTGTTATGGCTTTCCATCGGAGGTGGAACCGCATCTTCCCCAATGGTTCGAAACTCCAAACGAAGTTCCACACGGCGGCTTTCATCTTTCGATGTCTTCGCGGAGTTATAGGAGAAACCGCCCACTAAGAACAGCGCCCGTACCTGCTGCTGCTCGTCCGAGGATAGTTTGACTTCCGTGTCGGCTACCTCCCGTAATAGGCTACAAACCACGTTCTGCGCTCGTTTGAGACTTAGATCCAAATTGAAAAGATAGGAACCATCAATGTCGGTAAACCCTTCAACCACTACGCGCCGAATCCAGCGCTGTCCCAAATTAGTTCGCGCCACGCGTAACACTTCCCGAACAAACCCTCGGATGATGCGTTCTCCTTCGCGGGTGAACCGATAATCGCCACTGGAAAAACGCACCACTTCACCAAAATCAATAGTGAGCTTGTCACGATTCACCTGCACGCCCTGGAAGTTGGTGGAGTAGACTACGAGCTGTTCCAAAAGATTGTCGATATCCTGGGATCGGACTTCCCGTAAGCGTCGCTGTTCCGCATCGCGTTCTCGAATCTCGGTCAATTCTTGCTGGTATTGCTTCTGTTGTTTGAGTAGTGTCTGGGCCACGGATAACAGCGACACGCTCATGATGACCATAAATAGGACCATCAGAGCGGTCATGAGGTCGGAAAAGGATATCCAGAATGGCTTTTCGCCTTCTGTTTTAGGTCGCGGGGTGATTCTCGCACGGCTGGCCATGGTTTAGTTGGTTCACTTACGATTGACGTGGTGTTCCAAAGAATCTAGTAAATCGCTGAACCCTTCCACCTGATCTCCAAATCTCCCCATATGCGCCTCCAAATGACCAAGCGTCGAGGCGAGCTTGTCGTCTAATTCCCCCAATTGCTTACCAAGAGTAGTTTGCAGATTCATGTTGAATTGTTTAAAACTCTCCCCAAGCATCTGTCCCACGCCGTTGGTGAACTTGTTAGCCTCGTCTGCTGCTACCTTGAAATTCGTGGTCACACTTTCCATACGAGTAACAAGTTCTCGGCTTAAGGCAGTTTGATCTTTTTGACCATATACGATCTGGTTTAACTGTTCCGTTAATGCGACCATTTGTCCCTGGACGGCACTCTGATCGGTGGTAGCAATTTCGAGTTTTGTGGCTGCTTGTTCCACGGACGTAGCCAACCGTTCCACCCGTGTTTGGAAATCCTTCTGAGCCTGGAGAGTACGAGTCATCCCCTCGCTTGTCTGGGTAAAGGTTCGCGCTGCGCCTTCAACCTGATTCACTCCATCGGTAAGTCGTCCCACGGTACGTGTTACCGCCTCCTCCATTTCCTGAATGGCTGACGTCATTACCTGATTCGTTTGTTGTGCTGATCCAATCAATTCCTTGATATTACTCACCAGCACATCCATCCCAGACTGAATAAACGTCTGTATTTGCGCTTGAGCTACTTGCTGTTCCTCGCGAATAGCGGTCGTTGTCTGAAGAAATGAGTCTTGCACCTTTTGCTGTCCGTTCGAGAATTCGCTGTGTAAGCTATCTAGGGTTTCCCGTACTTGTTCTGACAGCCGTTGTTGGCGTTTCTCGGATTCGTCGAGTAGATTGAGTAAATGATTCCTGGAGGTTTCTGCCCCTTCTTCGCCGGAGTGGCGGATGTCCTGGGCTAGGGTGTGGACAACCTGATTCACTCCATCGGCAAGTCGTCCCACGGTACGTGTTACTGCTTCTTCCATTTTCTGAATGGATGATGTCATTACCTGGTTCGTTTGTTGTGTTGTTCCAATCAATTCTTTGATATTACTCACCAGAACATTCATTCCAGACTGAATAAATGTCTGTGTTTGCGCTTGAGCTACTTGCTGTTCCTCGCGAATAGCGGTCGTTGTCTGAAGAAA
>CAUYTY010000234.1 GCA_963575655.1 Gammaproteobacteria bacterium
GGGCGGTAATACTAACTCAAAGTTCATTAACGTTAGCATAACGTAAACCTCCAACGCGTTGAACCTCAAGTGAGTTTTCGGTATCTCAAGAAAAATGAGAAATAAACTCTGATAGGTGGTCAATATAACGGATAAAGAACACTTCTGCATATAATTGGTACAGATCTCACCGCTAAGGAATATTGAGATATTTATGGATCTGCAAACTGAGGCGCCACCTTGGATGTGCCAAACAGTATTCCACCGCGCGCTGAGTATTATACGTTAAGGCAGGACCATCCATGGGTTGAAGAAAGAAATGAGCAAAGGACAGAGATTCGAAATCTCTGGGGTCAGCAACTTCTTGAGGGTAGACAAACTTGAGTTCGTCACCCTGGCGCTGTGCCAAGCTAACCCCTGCCTTGGGACTCACACAAATCCAATCGATACCGGGGGGTACTGGTAAGGTACCATTGGTTTCTAGCGCAATCTCAAAACCTGCCGTATGTAGAGCGTCGATGAGTGCGGCATCGACCTGCAACAATGGTTCGCCACCAGTACAAACCACATAAGGCTGCCCTCCTCCCGGCCACGCGGCCGCCAGCGCGGCGACCAAGACCACGGCATCCGAAAAACGTTTTATCTCTGCACCGGCGTTTCCCAAAAAGTCAGTATCGCAGAAGCGGCATTGTGCGGAGGCACGATCCACCGCACGACCCGACCACAGATTACAACCGGAAAAACGACAAAAGACCGCAGCCCGCCCGGTCCTCGCCCCCTCCCCCTGGAGGCTGTAGAAAATCTCCTTCACCGTATAGGTCACGGATGGAATACCAAAGTCGGATCACCCTCACCCCAGGCCAGAACCGCACCGCAATTGGGGGTCTCATAGAGGTCAATCCTATTAAGCTGAGGTAGGAGTGGGTGTGTTTGAGCACGAATCCAACGCGCTACTTCACCCAATTCGGCATCAAATAGCCCGGGCAGATCGTTGAGTAAATGATGATCCAATTGCGCATAAATCGGTCGAAACTGCTCTTTCACGTTGCCGTAGTCCACGGTCCAACCCATCACTGTATCCAATGGCGCCAACAAATGCAGGCGCAACAAATAGCTGTGACCATGAATACGATGCGAATGGCCGCTCCCTCCTCGCGCCAAATGCAGGGCACTCTCGAAATACAGGGTCTTCCAGATACGATAGGTGGCGCCGTCATATTGGCAGGCAGCGCTGGCCGTTTCATAGATCACAACCTGCGACAACCAGGGTAGATGTGGCTTGAGATGATGCCAGATCCAATAGGCAAGGACCTCACTCGTAGGATTGTCCAATCCTGGTAAATCATTGAGGCAGCTCCCGTGCAAAGTTTCCTGAAGAGGTTGCCAAGCCGAGATTAAAAGGTCGGGGTCGAATACTTCCGTGCCAGTAGAGCCTCCAGAGGGGCATTGTGTGGCATAGAGGATGACATCAAAACCATGACCATGCATTCGCCCGCAGGGATGGGTTGACGCTACCTGAGGAAGTCGATGGGCCGCCTCAAAGCGAAAACGACGCCAGAAGTGAACACATGATTGGAGATCCAGATCAGCGCCCTGGTTACGGGTGCTCTGAATACCGACGCGAACCGCTACCCCTAAACGCTCACGCAACCAATGTACCAAATTCTCATCGGTAGGGAGGACCAAGAGTTCATTGAGTAGGCGATAATCCAGACACTCAACGCAACGGATCAACTCACTTGCCAAGGCGACAGGCTCGCCCCCAGCTAAAAGTGCTGCCCGCGCAAGAAAACTATGGCCATGAATACGTCGCGCGCGGTGGCCCGGTGCAAGAGAAGTGATTGAGCGGGCAGCCTCAAAGGGGACCGCCGCAATCTGATACAACCGTTCGATTCCGCTTTGTTCTATTGGACTATCGTGCATCAATATCCCGACATCTGGCTTCACGCAAGTGCAGATAGCGATCGCGTATCACCTCATAGGAGTTGTTCATTTCGTCCATCGGTGGTGAGTCAATCTGACGAACAATCGCCAGATCACCAATCGTCTCCATCAAAATGATACCGGTAATCACACCAACATTTGGCGAAGCCCCAAAGATGCTGGTCAGTAGAGTCAGATACAAAACATTGACCAACACTACGTCGGCGGTACCATCACGTAATGTCCGCGGTCCAACCAACGGCACTACGATATGAGGACCTGCAGGTACCTCGTATTTGCACATTGCCAACCCTAGATCACGATAATCAGGCGAATAACCAAGACGACCGGCAATATCGAGAATCCCCCCCAGGCCTACACTCGTATTGATCACAAAACGAGTAGCCGAATTGCGTGCATTAACGTGATCACCCTCCAGAAGACTGGCCGCGATGATTAACGGTTCGTTGATTAGGTTCGATAGGAAATTAGCGGCGCCAACCTTGACCGTATCAGGAATCATCGTCGCAATGCTTTCAGTGGTACTGTGGGCCGGGGCCAGCCATGAGAATATCGACTGGTTGAAGCTATGCATCATTCGGTTATACATTTCCAGATAATAATTCTCAGCATAGACGTCCGGCGCTACTGTCGTTAATACAGTAACAGGATCCGGCGCCGCGGCAACACCGACATTCGTTGCCACAAAACAAAGCGCCACGACCATAGCGAATAGCAGTTTTTGTATCATGGAAAGGCAAGCAGGGGGATAATGAAAAGGTCAGCAAAATAATCTTGTGAAAGATCGGTTCTCAGAAGGTTTCACACTACAATACCTGAACGCTGAAGGTACGTAAAACATTTCCTCTCTGGGATTCTTTTTGTTTGGCGTCTAATTACGGGCAGAATCTCAGGAAAAAGGTACCACAAAACTCCGGAACATTAAATACAGTAGAAAGGTAATATTGAGATCCCTAATCACCAAATGCCCGCGAGAAACCCCCGGCTTTAGCCGTGTGGTTCATGACAAACCTTGACACAGTCATAATTATCATGAATGATGCGCACGCTCTTGAGCAGCGCGTCATTGTACTTTACGGAGAGGTACCGAAGCGGCCACACCGGCACCGACTCGAAATCGGTTGGGGGCTTTACCGTCCCACGCGGGTTCGAATCCCGCCCTCTCCGCCCAAGAAATCCTGTTTTCCCTATCAGCACAAAGAGTTACGAATTTACACCGTCAGCTTACCTACAAAGCTATCCACCACATGGCGTTTGCTTAAACTTTTAAGCCGTGGGATTTCGTCGGAGTCGTACCATCGACGGAGAAGGTGTATGCCCGAAAGAGCAGCGTCGCAGATGATAGTTATGGCACTAAATGCTGTACTTTCGTCGTTCCCTGGTCCCATTGGTTAGGTCTGCGTGACAGGAATTAACGGGTTGACCTGTTCCTTTGTGCCAGCCCTTATCCTGCTTCCTCTAACGTGCTCATAAGTGATTATGGCACGCATGGATTGAGGATAATTCGCTCTCCGTTGATAGTGTTGCCACTGCAACTGGAGTTTCGCTTGGGCAGTCTCAGGCATGACGGATCGGCATTGCATTGCCCGGAAGCAAGGCAAGGTCTTTCTGTCTGACGAGAACGGTCCTCCAACACCTGCTTCACCTGACGGTAAGGCGGGAAACGACGAATCCCCGTGTCGTTCTTACGGTGGAGATGTTCACCGCCGCAAACGTGGTCCGCCATGAATACGACCCTGTCCAACGGACAGTGAATGACATCTCCAGACCTCCTGCCAAAGGCTGAGCAACTGGAAATCCATTGCGACGTATACGCGGCATTGACCTCGCTGACCGATGCACCGCGTCGGCGGGAGGTTGCTTCTATTGCCTCTTGAATTAGGCCTTTCACCCAACCCGAGAGGCGTCTATTCATATTGCGCCCACGATCATAACCACGGATCGATTGACGCAGATCCTCGACGACAATCGCCTCCGCTTTATCTAACCCAAGTTGCCACCTATTCAAAATTCGGGATCGCATCCAATCGTCCCCCCTCAATCTCCCCGTAAACGGGGGGAGGTCTGCGGCCTACTCCCTCCCCGTTTACGGGGAGGGCTGGGGAGGGGGCAAGTAGGTGGCAACTTGGGTTAAGTAGCAACTCTAGCAATTCCCCGGGTTACAAAATACAAAATCAGGGTTTTCGGTCAAGCATTAGTTAATTCAAGTTGCTACCTAGTGTCTGGCCGAAAACCTCGGTTTTATACACGTTCATACATCGTTCCCACGCTCCGCGTGGGAATGCATCCCGCGACGCTCCTGCGTCGCGTATTGGTGGGGATCACGAACAAGCCGGAAGTCATCGCGCTATATGACCGTATGGAACGCAATCACCACAATGGATGTGCCGTGTTTCGAGACACGCGACGCGGGAGCGTCGCGGGATGCATTCCCACGCGGAGCGTGGGAATGATGAAAAATAGCTAGTAACCCTCCGGGTTGCAGAACATAAAACCGAAATTTTCGGCCAGGCACTAGGTAACCTGAGTTCGACGTAAGGGATAATGTAGCCTGCTGTATCAGCTAGGCTTAGTTAGACTCTAACAAGACAGTCAACTATTGATTTGACCTACACCACCTCATAACGTGGAATCAAGCGTCACAGGTAGTTGACCGTCTTTGTGTGGATTGTTATAAGGATAATAAATACAGCGAGTTAGTGCGTTTCTTACGTCGAACTCAGGTTAATTTATGTCTTCTCTATCGCTCAACCCATCTTCTAGTGCGCTCCCTCCTCCGCTGTTGTCGCAATCTTCATTTTCTCCGCCCCTATCGCCAGAAACGGATCCTTCCTCGCCAGAGGTACCCGCCCCAAAGACTAGACAAACCTCTGATCGCTGGCTGTGGCGAATAGTACGTTCGTGGTTAACGGCGGGGATTGCGCTACTGATCGTCGGGGGAATTCTTATCCTGCTTGTCCTTGGGACCCATACGGGATTGCAACTGGGAGTGGACACGGCGAGACGATGGTTACCTGGAAAATTGGAGGCGGCAAATATCGAGGGACACCTCTTGGGGCGACTGCATCTCACCGGACTGTACTACGAAAATGCTGATCTACGGTTGGTAATCGCGGATCTGGCGCTGGATTGGCAGCCCGCTACCTTACTCCGGGGGTTGGTGACGATAGACCGCGTTGTGCTTAAGGGATTTGTCTTTGCGCGTAAGGGGGCGCCGTCGCCACCGCCTCCGTTGCCACCGCTGCCGGTAGAACTACACGAAGCACGCCTCGAAGGGTTGGACTTTACCCCTGGCCCCGGTCAAACCCCCTTCCATTTGGATCGTGCTGAACTGGTCGGACGGTGGGCGCAAGGCGCCCTAACCCTGGATCGTCTGGCCGTAGTTGTCCCTAATGGAGAAGCGATGCTGACAGGGCAGGCCGTGTTGCAAGGCCCAGAGGAGCGGACCGTAGCTGGGCAACTTGCCTGGACGGTCCATCTACCGGATCAGCCCGCCATAACCGGGTCTGGGGCAATCAGTGGCACGCTGAAGAATCTGACTCTGGAGCAAACCCTCGACGGCAAGGCCCTTGCTGGACGCTTGCTCACTCGAGTGATGGACCTACCCGAGGCTCTACGCTGGCAAACGCAGCTCAATCTCACCCGTTTCGATAGCGCCTCCTACCTCACTCCTTCATCGCCGCCGCCAGTAGGTCTTCTGTCAGGGACAATCACCGCCCACGGTACTGGGCAAACGGGGGAGGTTAGCGCAGATCTGCGGCTCGCGGCGCCTCTGGCTACCAGCCTAATCTGGGCCGGTCCCTGGGAGGCACATCTAGATCTCACCGGGGATCTCACCAAAGATCGAAACCACCATCAGCCACGGCTCACCTTACACAAATTGGAACTGCATCATCCGGGTAATCCGTTGGAGGTATCGTTGGAAGGTAACCTCTCGCTAGACGAAAAGGACACCCCTCGCACCGATGTGACGATGCACTGGCGCACCCTAACTCTGCCCCCAACTGGCCCCCTTCAGATCGAAAGTCCCC
This sequence comes from Gammaproteobacteria bacterium, assembly GCA_963575655.1. Classification (NCBI taxonomy): domain Bacteria; kingdom Pseudomonadati; phylum Pseudomonadota; class Gammaproteobacteria; species Gammaproteobacteria bacterium. Next base: position 5,955 of record CAUYTY010000234.1, read on the forward strand.
TCGGGGAGGTCTCCTTGGTCGGGACTCTGACTGATTACCACTATCAAATGAGCGCCACGATTACAGGTTCTGGCGTCCCAGAGGCGCGCTGCCAGCTTGCGGGTCACGGAAATAACCGGGAGACGCAACTCGAAAAATTCCACTGGGAGATACTGGGAGGACAGTTGGAGGGCCATGGCAAAGCCAATTGGCATCCAGTGACTCCAACTACCTCCAAGGGCGAGGTACCAAGTAACTGGGCGGTCAGCGGGGCACTGAGCCTGTCTGGAAAGGATCTAGACCCTGGTCGACAGTATCCTGATTGGTCGGGAAAAATGGGATTCTCCCTGGAGGGGGAAGGACAGATCGGTGGCCCTACGGGGCCGGAATTGAGCCTTCACCTGATACGTCTCGCTGGGACTCTACGCGGTCGGCCGGTCGAAGCCGCAGGTCAGGTATCCCTGGGGGCGGACGGGATACGGTTAAGGGAGGGGGTGCATCTCACCTCAGGGGCGGCACGGCTAGAGGCCAACGGCCGTCTCGGCACAACCTGGGACCTGGATTGGCAGGCGACCGTCCCAGACTTAGCAGATCTATGGCCCAAAGGCACCGGACGATTGACCGGGCACGGTCATCTCAAAGGTCCTCGCGAAAAGCCGCGCATTAACCTTGTCTTGAAGGGAAAAGATCTTGCCGCTGCCGGTCAACGTCTTGGTGTCCTCGACGCTGATCTCGACGTAGATCTACGCGGGCCATTTCGCGCGGCGCTGACCGCGCAAGATCTGATGCTGGGAACCGAACGTCTGGAGCGTCTTAGCATTACCGGTAAGGGCAGCGCGTCGCAACATCGTATCGATGCCAATATCAGTGGACCTCGGGGTAACTTCTCCCTCGGGCTCGTCGGCGGACTGGCTGAAAATTGGTTATCTGACCCAGAGGTCTGGCGCGGCCAAGTGGACCGTCTGAACTTGACCGTACCTCGATTTGGGCAGTGGTCGCTATCTAGCCCTGTCTCCCTGGTAGGAGGCACACGGGCAATAACTCTAGGGCGGTTGTGCCTGGGCGATACCTCGCTGGCTACATCCTCGGGGAAATTATGTGCAGAAGGCCGTTGGCAACCGGACCACGCCAATGCCATGGTCCGTCTCAGTAACCTCTCCCTCACTCGCATCTCTGGCCTTGAACCCAAACTGTCGAAGTTGGCGTTGCAGGGTGAATTAGCGGGAACCCTAGAACTCACCCAGGACGCACGGAGAGGAATCTCCGGTCAACTCAGCATCACCTCCACGCCAGGCAACTTGGTCTGGCGCTTGGATCGAGCACGAGAGGTACGTCTAGGGTGGCGAGAGGCGGGGGTCACACTCGATCTGAGCGGTGAGCGCGTGGAGGGTCACGCAAATCTCACTTTAAATAAGGGAGGAGAGCTTTCTGCCTCACTCGCCCTCCCCCGAAGACCCTTGGAGCGCGACCCAATGCAGGCCCCAGTAACTGGCGAGGTTCGCGTTTCAGTGACGGAGCTAGGGTTGATCTCTGCCTTGGTGCCGGAGGTAGTAGAGACCTCCGGGCAGGTACGTGTACAACTTACGGTGGGGGGAACCCTTGCTCAACCGAGGGTCGGTGGTGAGGCTACGTTGGAGCAGGGCACGATAAAGGTACCGAAAGCGGGCCTACACCTGAAGGATCTGGCCTTAACTCTGCGTGGTCACGACGATGACCGCCTGGAGGTGGAAGGTCGCGCCCATTCCGGGGACAGTACCTTGACCGTGCGAGGTAACGTTTTACCGCAACCCACTGCGGGTTTTCCAACCTATCTCCGCATCCAAGGCCAAGATTTTCGCGTGATTGACCTGCCGGAAGTTCGCGTAGCCATTTCTCCAGACCTCACGGTGACCACCAATCGACAACAGATAACCATCAACGGAAAGATATTGGTTCCCTCTGCCCTAATCGCTCCCAAGACATTGTTGGCAGATACCCAAGGCGTTTCTCCCGATGTTGTGGTGGCGGGCCGGGAAAAGGAGGAAAATCGCGGAGAGGGACCGACCATCTCGGCCCAGGTAACGGTGGAATTGGGTAAGCAAATCAAACTCCAAGCAATGGGACTCACGACCCAGGTTGAAGGTCAGGTGACGATAACCGGAATTCCAGGTCAACCCCCGGTTGCCTCTGGTGAGTTGCGCACTATAGGCGGCGTCTATAAGGCCCATGGTCAGGACCTCACTCTCCGCCATGGACGATTATTCTTTACGGCCAGTCCCTTGGATAATCCTAATTTGGATGTACAGGCAGTACGTACCCTGGATGAGATAGTGGCCGGCGTAAATCTCCGCGGTAGCCTACAAGCGCCACAACTGACTCTGTTTTCCGAACCCTCGGTAGAGCAGGCGCAGATCCTGGCCTACCTCCTCACCGGTCATTCAATGGATGGGACATCTCGACCTGACGCCAATCTGCTGCTCCAAGCTGCTGGCAGCGCCGGCCTAGGTGATGGAGACGTAATCGAAGAACGTATTCGTACCATCTTCGGTTTGGAGTCAGTAGATATCCGCCAAGGCAACAAAAATAACCAGGGCAGCGCCTTCGACCCAAATAATCCAAACAACCCGACCAACAACCTGATCACTCAAAACAATCTTCCCAATACCAAGAACAAAGAACGCAAAGATACTTCCTTGGTGTTTGGTAAATATCTTTCGCCCAATCTCTACGTAAGTTACGGTTTGGGTCTTTTTAATCGATCCTCCAGTCTCCATCTGCGTTACAAGCTAGGAAAACACTGGACCCTAGAGACCGAAAGCGGTACGAATGCCGATACCGGCGCAGATTTGGTTTATACCATTGAAGTAGAATGAATAGATTCTCGGAAATCTTCGGGGCTAGTCGTCACTCCAGTAGGGAATGCCGGAATTCAAGATATCGGTAGGTGATCCATCATCCATGCCTTTCACGACAATTAGGATTCCGGCATTCTCAGCCGGAATGACGAATAGGTACAATACCTTCGCCAGTCTGAGCCGTGCTGGAGCATGGGGAGCAGCGCTCTGTAACCGGTTGAACTAGCCACTGATTAATTAAAACCCGGTCAGCCACATCCCGAGCCGATTTTTTATTGGCTAGTTTCTTGGCCTACCTTGCTGCGACTGCGATCTCATCGGTAAAAATTGGCGAAGGTATTGAGTAGAGGCTGGTTCGGGTTCTGCTGATTGGAATTTTTAGCAATCAGTTGACAGAACAACCGATCGAAACACTGAGGTTTTTCGCGCCTCCTCACGATTCGTAATTGGCGAAGATATTGTTATTCGTGCGGCAATAGATTCAAAGCGCATCTAGCGGGCTTTTCACTCCTTTCCCCCCTCTATTAAGCACATGGGTATAAATCATCGTTGTAGATATATTTTCATGGCCTAATAATTCTTGTATGGTGCGGATGTCATAGCCAGACTCCAATAAATGGGTTGCGAAACTATGACGTAAAGAATGGCAATTGACTATTTTTGTTAAGCGTGCGGTACGCGCAGCCTGTTTAATCGCCTTTTGTAAACTATTCTCATGTAAATGATGGCGACGCATTATTCCGCTCCTGGGGTCCACCGAAAGCTTCCCGCTTGGAAATACAAATTGCCATTCCCATGCCTTCGGTGCATTCGGATATTTTACCGCCAAGGCCGATGGTAGATACACTTCACCATATCCGTCTTGCAAATCTTTCTCGTGTAGCTCTTTTACTCGCTCCAGATGGATACGTAGTGTCTCACTCAATTTTTCTGGAAAGGGAACCACGCGATCTTTTTGTCCTTTCCCTTCCCGTATCAGAATCTGACGGTATTGGAAATCTAGGTCTTTTACCCGCAACCTAAGACATTCCATCAACCGCATTCCCGTGCCATACAGCAATGATGCCATCAATAGATAGACGCCATCCAAGTTTTCCAACAACTGCGCCACTTCGAGTCTTGTCAATACGACAGGTAAACGTTGCGAACGTTTTGCCTTCTGAAAAGTTCCCATATTGCCTAGCGGTTGCGCTAATACCTGATTGTACAGAAATGCCAAGGCATTAAGCGCCTGATTTTGCGTACTTGCTGCCACATTTCCCTTCAAGGTCAACATCTCAATAAAGGATACTACCTCCGTCACTCCAACGGTGCGAGGGTCGCGGTTGCTGATAAATGCCAGATAACGTATCGTCCATGAACGGTAGGCTTCTTCAGTGCGAATGGAATAACCTCGCTGGCGAACTACGGCAACCAATCGATCAATTACCGCGGCTGTAGACTCCGCTCCTTCTTCCTTTACGCTGCTGAATGGCGATCCGAGATCTGCCAGATTCGTCGCCCGAGCAATGGTGGGATGATTGGGCAAAAGTGACTGGGCGGACCCTCGCCAATAGTTCCAATCTACCTCAGTTAACCAGGGTATAGCTATCAACTCAAAGAGCTTCTGTATAGCATCCACGGCCTGCGAAAACTGTCCATCACTCATTCTGCCTATCCTTCCGAGTTCAGACAGATAGTTGATGACATCATCAGGTCGATGTTCCACCAAACGTCGGTCATGAACCGACTGGATATACGCCTCCGACCGTGAAATGTACCTCTGGGCTGTCGCTTGGTTGATTCCGTACTGATCCAGTAAGTTTCTATATCGAGACCAAAATCTTTCTACAGCAGCGGAGTTATCTACATTTTGAAAAGTGCTTGACATGCGGCCGATCTTGTATAAAACTGGAAAAGTAGGGTCAACTAGGCGTCGAAGCCCTTTTAAATGTGTTCGATACTATACAGAACACCACTCGATGCTATACGGAACGTCACATGATCACAATAGACAGAGTCCTTGTGCCATGATAAGCGGGTATCTGTGTGGCACACTATCGGCCTATTCTGTCTAATAATCTGTTAGGCACCGAAATCGTTATTTGTGTAGTCTGCCTCATCGAAAACAAATGGTGGCTTTACTGTTAGGTCATCTCAGATAAGAGATCAGCATTTAGCAAATCAGTCATTATCACAATTCCTTCATCAGGTCCTGACTTTAGAAGCGGTTCTGGTTGTCACCATCTGATATCATATGCATTAACTCATTCATCATGGTGGTAAAAATGGAACAGCTCACTCTACTTGAATCCAGCGAAGTACGGCGACAGCCCAGAGGCAGAGAAAACATCTTTGAGTCTGTGTCCGATGGATTCCGGATTCAATATGAACACCCAAATGGACGGTTGTACCAAGGAAACTCTATTGATTGGCTTACGTCTCTAGATAACGGTAGCGTTGATCTCGTTTTTGCCGATCCACCATATAACATTAAAAAGGCGGATTGGGATAATTTTGAGAACCAGGAAAAATATATTGAATGGTCTATTAAATGGATTAAGCAGGCATCGCGTGTATTAAAATTGAGCGGCTCTTTGTATGTGTGTGGATTTTCTGAAATCCTTGCGGACTTAAAACACCCCGCGTCAAAATATTTCAAACATTGTCGATGGCTAATCTGGCACTACAAAAATAAAGCCAATTTGGGTAGTGACTGGGGGCGGTCCCATGAAAGCATTATTCACTTTCGGAAATCCGATACCACAAAATTAAACATTGATGATGTGCGTACGCCTTATGGCGCGCATACTTTGAAATATCCTTCGCATCCACAAGCAGAAACGAGCGCTTACGGAAAAGGAATAAATAAGCAGCGCGACAATTGGACTCCGCACCCAAAGGGAGCAAAACCGAAGGATGTGATCGACATTCCGACCACTTGCAACGGCATGGATGAAAAAACAAACCATCCTACACAAAAACCTGAAGAGCTATTGCGTAAATTTGTTCTTGCCTCATCAAACGAGGGTGATTTAGTAATTGACCCATTTTCTGGTTCAGGTACAACTGTTGTCGTAGCTGAACAACTCGATCGGCGTTGGATGGGATGTGACTTAAATGCTCAATATAACCAATGGGCTATTGAAAGGCTAGAAAATGTTCGCCGCATGACAAAGGATGAATGGATAGATTATGACCGAAAAACCGCAGAACGAAGAGAATCTATTCGATGAGTCTTACTGATTTAGTTTCTCACGCTACCAATAAAGAGCAGTTTCATACCCTAAATAATTATATTACATTCTGCGAAAGATATTTAGAGTATATTGAAACTGGATTGCAGGCACGTATCGTATCGCAGAATGAGAGCCATTATCAATTCTTCCAGTATCGTCAAGATGGGAGTTTCAATATCACCAGACCATTGAACTCTTTGCTTATGTACGATGTCAGGACGTTTCAGAGTGCAGCACAACAATTTACTAAAACACTCGAACAACTAAAAGACGGAGAACAACCATGTGATGAATCACGCCAAAATGTTATTCGCACGATCTATACTATTCAACAATCTATTGGCGCAGCACTTGATGCACTACCCGCCGGGATGTCAAACCAAGCCCGAAAGGTAAATGGTGATTTATTCGAGCGATTCATTCGGTTACTGATAGTGTCACTTGACGTAGACTGTGTATCGGGCACCATGCAGGTGCCAGTTAAAGATACTGACGGAACAGAACTTTTTAAATCCAGTTACCAACATGATTTATTGATTAGTAAGGACTCTGAGTTAAAGATCATTGGATCAGTAAAAACTTCGAGCAAGGATCGAATCGATAAAGTTTTTATGGATAAGTTTCTTTACAACAGGCTTACTGATACCGCACTACCACATATAGCTATTTTTCTGAATGATGTACAGCGCAAGAAAACAAGAAAAGAAAACGAGTACGGAGTTAGCGCTACATTTTTACCTGGTCACTTCAAGGCATACACCGTCAAGCTTAATCCTCTTGATGGTGTGTATTATTGTGATATTCGTCCAAATATGGTTGGAGACTCCTTGCTCGCACAGCACATCAAAACTATTGATCATTTTTTCTATACCGTTCTATGGGAGCTTCTTAATAGGCATGGTCAAAGTTTAAGTGAAATCGCCATCGAACGGGGAGAAAATGGAACCGATAAGAGTATAGTAGACTCGAAAAATTGATAGTAAGTTGAACTGTTTTGGAGAGTAGAGAGAGGGTAACAGTCAAAAAAACTTCTGAAACATGATAACCTGTTGTTTTTTAAAGTCAAAACCGCCTAACAAGTCGCTGAACCGGACGCGCGCTTCAGGGCTGGTTTGAAAGATTCTGGGTTTCAGCGCGCGCGCCGGTTAGCTTGTCGTTAGGTAAAACCAAAAACCGTAGAGGACGTTTCTATGAAACAACGTAACACCACCACACCATTTATCTCATTCCTGGGGTTATCTTTATTCTTAACCCTAACCGCCCTCTCGAGCTTTGTTCGCGCCGTTGGCACCACCGGTGCGTTAAATGATACCGGTCAAACTCTTTGTTATGACGGATCCTCAATGGTTACTTGCACCCTCGCCAACACCGGCGACAATGCTCTCTATCCCCGTCAAGACGGGCGTTACGGGCGAGACGCTGCTGCCTTAGCTGGCCAACTGACCAAAATCGGCGGCGGCACTGCTGGTTTCAATTTCACAAAGATTGCTAACAATGGCAGTGCACTCCCCGCCTCGGCAATTCTTGGTACTAACTCCAAGAATTGGGGCTGCACCCGTGATAACGTCACCGGTCTATTCTGGCAAGCAGAAACTAACGGCACTTACTCCTGGTCCGCTGCCCAAGGTTTAGTCACCACTATTAACTCTATTGGGCTCTGCGGTTTCAACGATTGGCGTCTTCCTTCTCCGAGAGAATTGCATGGTATTACCCACGCAGACTCTTCCTCAGCCATCGATACCGATTATCTTCCGATTACGTGGTCCGCCTATTGGACAGGCAATGAATACGTTCCCTCGTCAGGCTCTTACGCATGGTCTGTTAATTTTGCTGACTACCATGGTTCCGTCCTCACTGCAGTTAAAGATTGGACCCTTTCAGTCCGGCTGGTGCGCGGCGCACAGTTACTTGAACATTTGATCGATAACAAAGATGGAACCGTGACTCAGGACACAACCGGGCTAACGTGGGCTAAATGTAGCGAGGGACAAACTTATAACAGCGGCGCATGCTCTGGTAATGCTTCTGCTATATCTTGGGTTGATGCCTTGGCCGCAGCCAAGAACTCACGTCTAGCCGGTCATGATGACTGGCGCCTTCCCAATGCGGAGGAATTAGCCTCGTTGGTGGATTACAGCCGTTTCAATCCAGCCATTAATACCAGCATTTTTTCAATTGCACCTTTTGGTTGGTATTGGACATCAACTAGTTATATGTCCGATCCAAGTGCTGCCTGGTTCGTCGGTTTCGATGATGGGAATTTCTACAGTGGGGGTCATTACCATGGGGCTGTCATTGCCGACAGTAAGAGCAAGGATTTTAATGTCCGACTGGTTCGTGGTGGACAGTCTTTTGACTCTTTAACGAATAGCACTTCCTCTGTTGTAAAAGGCACGGTTACATGGGCGAAAACACCGTACTCTATAAAATGTACAAATAATACCACGACTGAAAGTATTTTGTTGCCACGAAATAAAACATCTAGCTATGATTGTGAAAAATCTGGATTAGTTATTAATTCAGGTGATAATGTTACCTTGACAGTAAATGGTAATAAAAAATAGCAATCATGTATTAAAAATACAAAGTAGGTAGCCGGGCAACTGGATTTATCGGTTGCCCACGCTTTTCCAGCCTAAAGAAAAGAGAAAATGGTTAGCCTTATTAACTTAACATATTGTTTTACAAGTCAAAATCACCTAACAAGTTGCTCAACTGGACGCTGCGCGATAAGGCCGCGCAGCGCCAGTTAGCTTGTCGTTAGGCTCCTCAATCGTTAATGGTGGAGCCGACAAAATGAATTAAAAGCTAACCGGCGTTGCTAAATTATGGATATTGCCAAAGAATTCGACGAAGAAACTATTGCCAAACTCCTCAAGGGGATCGAAATTCCGCCTCAGCCACAAGTATTGCGTATCATAATGGCTGAGCAACAACGAGAATACCCAGACTTACGGAAAATTGCAGACGCTGTGGCTAAAGATGTTGGGCTTTCTGCGGCAATGTTACGCGCGGCTAATTCTCCGGCTTTTGGTCTGCGCCAAAAGGTAACCTCGATCTCTCAAGCCGTCATGTTATTAGGGATTGGAAATGCCACCAGCCTGGTAACTGGACTTTCGCTACGGATGGTTATGTCAGGTAAAGGGAAAATGAAACTTGATCGTTTCTGGGATACTGCGATAGACACTGCCCTGATCTGTTCAATTTTGGCAAAGCGTTTCAACATAATGGCACCGGATCAGGCATATATGCTCGGATTATTTCATGATTGTGGTATTCCGATGCTAATGCAGCGTTTTCCGAATTACACTGAAATATTAAGAGAAGGTAATGCTAATACTGAGGAACCAATTACAAACATTGAAGATAGGGAGCTAGAAACAAATCATGCGGTAGTTGGGTATTTTGTGGCCCGCTCATGGTTTTTACCAGATGAGATTCGCTCTGTGATTATTCATCATCATGATGAAACGATCTTGAAAAGCCATGGCGACAATTGTGCGCATATTAGCCATGTCGCTTTCCTCACCCTTGCCGAACATTTCTCTAACCTGTATCACAGGGCAAGTGGCGATGCGATGTGGGAACGAGTCGGAAGTGATGTAATGAGAATATTCAACATGACAGAGACTTGTATTTACGATTTAGGCGAGGACATGAAGGATATTTTATCAAGCCTATAATCAAAAAAGTTTTGGTTCGGAGTTGTTGTGCATTTCCCTACGGTCTTAGATTTGGTGCTAGCGTTGTAAGGCGGAAATTTGGTTTTGGGCGGGTAAAGATTTCACTAACGGCTAAAGAAGTTACTTAACATCTTGTTTTTAAAGTCAAAACCGCCTAAGGCGGGTAGCCGCCCCGCCTTACGGCGGGGAGGCCCCCCAAGAACCGGACTTGCGAGTTTCCCCGCTTACGGCTCACGCCTCTCAAAGCCCCCTTATCGGGAACCAGCTGTCAAATGAGCGGACAAAAACTTCATGTCCGCACCGAGTTTCATCAGGTGATGTACCTGACGGTGACAGTTAGGATGGAGCAAAACCAAATTCTTAAGGTCGTCCCCGCCCCCTTTGCAACGTTCTACGATGTGGTGAGTGTGAATATCAACCTCACTACTAAACTTTTGGTTGCACATTGGGCAATGTCCCCTTTGTTGCTTCCAAAGGCTCCGTAGTCTGTTTAACCCCCGTTTACTGGTTTTCCACTTCTGCAAGTATCTTTGCTCGAAGTAGTTTTCCCATTCGGGGTCAAAGGGATTGGCTTCTCCCTTAATTTTGACATGCCGTGTGACTGGCACGGAACTGGCCTTAAACAGGCGTATCGGATTTCCCTTATCGTCAATACCTGTGAACACCCAATTATTCTTCCCCACTGTCTTAAAATATTTTTCTCTAACCCAGTGAGGAATTTTCCTTGGATGCCTTCTACGCGCCCAATGCCATATCTGTCTGAAGACGAACGTGTCCACCCTTGAAAACACCCGTTTCGCCACTGCGTGTCTATGATAATTCGCCCACCCCCGTATTACCGGATTGAGTTGCTTTATCAGATTTGCAGTCTTGGCTTGCCGGTTGTTTCGAATAATCTCCCCGGTTTTTTCCGCCAGAGCCTTGATACTTTTCTCTGACGGTTTGGTCATTAGTTTCTCCGCACGGCGTTTACCGTTTGGATATTTCCTAATATGCCAACCGAGAAAATCAAACCCTTTCTCGATATGCGTAATCCGGGTTTTTTCCTCGGAGAGTCGTAACCCTCGCTCAGCAAGGAACTGAACAACGCGGGGTTTCACCACGTTCTCCAGATATTCCTTCGAATCCCCGGTGATGATAAAATCATCCGCATATCGAATCACATTTATCTTATGCCGTCGCCTCTCCATTTCGGTATCAGCAACACAGGCCTCCAGTCCATCCAAGCACAGATTAGCCAGCTGCGGCGAGATAATACCGCCTTGTGGCGTCCCTTTCTCCGTGTGATGAAAGGCATTCTTCTCCATATATCCCGATGTCAACCATTTCTGTAGCGTCCGCTGGTGCATTGGCACATGCTTCAGTATCCAGTTGTGGTCGATTTCATCGAAACAGGCTTTAATATCACCCTCCAGTACCCATTGCGCCGACGTTTTCAGTCGGAGTGCATTGTATACCTGTTCCGCTGCATCCTGTGCGGAGCGTTCCGGGCGAAAGCCGTAAGAATTGGTGTCCGCTGTGCATTCCGCGACCGGTTCCAGTCCCAATTTGTGTAGGGCTTGCTGGGCGCGGTCGAACATCGTAGGAATTCCTAGCGGGCGTTTCTTTCCATTCTTTTTCGGGATATATATGCGGCGTAACGGTTGGGCTCGATATCCTTTCTGCTTCAACTGTTCCAGCGCGTTCATCTTCTTTTCTGGCGTGTCCCATACGATGCCGTCCACGCCAGACGTTTTTTTACCTCGGTTTTCAGTCACTCGCCTGACTGCGAGCAGGCGACCGCTTACAGAGTGACAGAGTAAACGTTGTAACTTCCTCACCAAACGCCATTTACCCTGTTTGACAGCCTTCACGATACGCGCTTGAAGCCTGCGCACGTAACGATTCACCCGCCGCCAATTGACGCCGTGCCATTTCGTTACGCGGGAATCCGCATCAGTAGCCAAAGCTAAAGTCACTTGCTGAACTCCTAACACATTCTGACAAACTCTCTCGTGTTTCAAGACCTGCCGGAACAAGCAACGGTCTTGCTTGTTCCCCGGAAGTCTGCAACCCTTTCGGGCGGGATGATGTCGAGTCGCGCTTGCCATTCCGTGTTGCCACTGGCGGGGCTTGACTCTCAATCCCTATCCGCGCTATTACGGCGCGGCGTTCGCTTTTTCCTGCATCCCTTACCCACTGCCCCGTCAAAGCGCCTCACGGCGGTTTTACTTTGTTCCTTAAAGAGGACAAGGGGCTTACCCCGTTCCCTACATCAACCACAATCGCGACTTAGATGCCATCTTTCCACCGAGGGGTCGTCATTCGCGCGGAATACGACTGAGTTATCCGACCTGCCCCTTTGCCTTTTGGCTCAAGCCTATCAGTCTCTTTGGCTTGTCGTTGATGACGATGGTGTAATGGTTCACATGTGTTCATCATATCGCGCATCCTGTACCCCTTCCGCCTGAGACTGGCGAATTTGAACTCCCCTCGCGGTTTGTTCTCGTGGCCGTTATAATGCCCGGCCAAGGGTTACGGTGTCCCGAAGGCTTCGTACAAAGGAATTACTCCCAATGCACGCTTCGGTAGGATTCCGTGGCGAAACACGGACTGCTTTAGTCTGACTCCTTGAAAACTAAGCAGAAATTGATGTAATCTCGGGTCGCACCAAGTCGCTGAACCGGACGCGCGCTCTAGGGCTGGTTTTGAATGGTTTGAGGTTGTAACGCGCGCGCCGGTTAGCTTGTCGTTAGGCACCGAAATCGAGGCGGTGGAGCCGGATTTATAAGCTCAATGGATAGTTCTGTTTTAGGTGTTCCTGATAGAGGAGTACGCTGTATGTCACTCACCGAATTGTTTCCATCCATAAAAATATTACCGCGTGCTGACAAGTTACGCCTGATGCAATTCCTAGTGATTGACTTGGCGCACGAAGAAGGTGTTCCGTTATTATCTGCGGATGCCGAGTATCCAGTTTGGACCCCATTGCATGCCTTTGATGCTGCGGATACGCTTTTACAAATGCTGAAGACGCATCAGGCAGAACCATGACCACACCGGTGCGTTTTACCTATACAGGTGAGAACCTATTAGCGTACTTACCGATAACACTGCATCATGGGATTCATGTGCTGCCCATTGAAGGGTTGTTGGATACTGGGTCAACAGTTAACGTGCTTCCCTACCCAATAGGATGTCAGCTCGGCTTTGTATGGGAACAACAGGCAACCCGAGTGCATTTAACGGGGAATCTTGCAAGGCTGCCAGCGCGGGGAATAATCGTCTCATGCCATGTGGCATCGTTTCCGCCAGTGGAGCTTGCGTTTGCATGGACGCAATCGACAGACGTACCGATAATTCTGGGCCAAGTGAATTTCTTCATGGAGTTTGATGTTTGCTTTTTCCGACATCAATCAGCGTTTGAGATTACTCCAAAATGCAAAATACATTGAGGATTATCGTTAGGTAAGATCTTGGTTCGGCGTAGTTGGGATTACCCGGCAACGTTCAATTCACGGTTGGTTCTGATTAGAGGTACGTTCCATGAAAAAGATACTACTAAGTTTTTTTATACTCTTCTTGCCGCTACTCGGGCAGGTTGCTCACGCAACAAATATCCAGTGGTCAGTTCCATATATCGGACAATTCAATGGCAGTACTTATCTACCTAATGATCCTGATGGTGTACCTGATAACGGTTATTCTGTAGATGTCTCGGCATGTGGTCCTACAAGCATAGCCATGCTTCTTAGATATTATTATAAAAATTCAAAAGCTGATGTTGTAGATACCTATCATGCAGGGATTGAGTATTACACATTTGGTACGTCTAATACTGGTTCGCCTGCCGCGTGTTACAGAAACATGGGGTGGGATGGAAATAATTTTCATACTACTCCAAATGTGACAAATTGTAGTGTTAAGCCTATACCAGGTAGCACAAATAGTTCAGGCTTAGTTATGCCCAGCGCAGTAAAATTCCTAAAAAATATTTGGGGTATAACGGTTAGTGATGTTATTACAAAACAGCAGGATGTTCTAAACGAATTGAATAATGGACCACTCCTTGGGCATGTATGGTGGAATGGTACTGGACCAACTGCCAATAACGGTCATTATATTGTTATAATAGGAAAAAAATCTTATAGCACAACAGACGACACCATTATTATCAATGATCCTTATAACAAAACAAGCACTGGAGCAAATCGTGAGATACGTTCGTTAGACTTTTTTTCTTCGAGATGGTGGCAAGGAGCATATAAATTAAATCCACCAGACAAAATAGATACAGATACAAGTAAGTATACTGTTATTGTTCATGTGGGCAATAATGGAATATCAGGGAATTCTGCGCGCCATTCGTTTCAATTAACGGATGTAAACAACGATTATAGTGGATACATTTGGGGGCTTTACTATGGTAATGGAAATAACTGGGTCCAAGCCGGTCAACTCGTCAGTGGACACACTGCCACATGGACACCATTACTGACATCATCCGGTAATTATGATGTGTCTGCTATATTCCCAGGAGATGTTAATAATAATTTTGTAAATTACAAGATTTATGACAAGAGTCGTAAACTTCTTATCGTAAAATCAGTAAACCAATACTGGCCATCTCAAGATTGGACTTCCGATAAGAATCTTATTGCATCTAATGTGTATCTGGAAAATGGTAGTTATGTTACTAACCTGCGCGTTGGTTAGGGGACAAGCAAGTAAAAATAATCTATTATTA